>DASUXK010000424.1:0-2351 GCA_036377935.1 Usitatibacter sp. | reverse complement strand
GGTGCGCAACTTCCTCGACGAGCGCAGCGCGCTCACCCTGCCGGCATTCGTGCGCGACCTTCCCATGGTCGGACCGTGGCTCGACCAGTACTGGCAGATGCTGATGCAGAGCCAGGCCGAGGTGGTTTCCCTCGCGCGGCGCTTCGCCGATCCCGCCAAGGCCCTGCTCGTCGGCATGGGCGGCGCGATCGGGCAGGGACTGGTGCAGATCCTGATCGCGCTCTTCGTGGCGTTCTTCTTCTACCGGGACGGCGATCGCATCGCGCAGCTCCTGCGCGAGGCCGTGGAGCGGCTTGCGGGGCGCGAGCACGGCTCCGCGCTCGCCATCACCGCGCAGAACGCCGTGAAGGGCGTCGTTTATGGATTGCTCGGCACCGCCCTCGCGCAGGCGGCCGTGGCGACCGTGGGCTTCCTCATCGCCGGCGTGCCGGCCGCGTTCGTCCTGGGCGCGCTCACGTTCGTCCTTTCGCTGGTGCCCATGGGGCCTGTCTTCGCGTGGGGCGGCGCCGCCGTGTGGCTGTATGCAAACGGCGAGACGGGCTGGGCGATCTTCATGGTGATCTATGGGGTCGCGGTCATCAGCTCCGTGGACAACTTCGTGAAGCCGATCCTGATGAGCCGGGCGGGCGGGCTTTCGATGCTGCTCGTGGTCCTCGGAGTCTTCGGCGGCGCCGTCGCCTTCGGTTTCATCGGCCTGTTCGTCGGCCCCGCCCTGCTCGCGCTCGGCTGGAGCCTCCTCAAGTTATGGCTCGACGCACCTCGCGAGCCGGCGGTACCCGGATCATGAACAAGAAGGGAGCACTTGGATGAAGGCGAGGGTCCAACTCGTCGACGGAATGACTTTCGTCGCCGAGAGCGGAAGCGGCCATGCCGTCGTCGTCGACGCGGCGCCGGATGTCGGCGGCAGCGATCTCGGCCCCCGGCCCATGGAGCTCGTGCTGATGGGGGCGGGCTCGTGCAGCGCCATCGACGTCGTGCACATCCTGCGCAAGTCGAGGCAGGCGGTAACCGACTGCATCGTGGAGCTTGACGCCGAACGTGCGCCGGAGGAACCGAAGATCTTCACGCGCATCCACCTCCACTACATCGTCGCCGGGAAGGGATTGCAGCCGGCGCACGTGGAACGCGCGATCAAGCTCTCGAAGGAGAAATACTGCTCGGCGACGATCATGCTCGCGAAGACCGCCGAGATCGATTTCGACTACGAGATCCGCGAGGCGTGAGCGTTCAGACCCAGTAGGTCGTTCCGGTCATCACGCGTGCGGCCTCGCGCATCGCCGCCCTGACGGGCCCGGGCAGCGCCTCGCCCCCCAGCGCCCGGCCGGTGGCCGCATGGCGTGCCTCGTCCTCCCGCATCTGCCGCACGATCGCACGGCTCGCCGCATCGGATGCGGGGAGGCGTTCGAGGTGGCCCTCGAGGTGTCGTTCCACCTGGTCCTCGGTCTCGGCGAGGAACCCGAGGCTCCAGCGATCGCCCGCGAGGCCGGAAGCGATGCCCCATGCGAACGATCCCGCGTACCACAGGGGATCGAGCACGCTCGTGCGCGAGCCCAGGTCGCCGATGCGTTCTCGGCACCAGGCGAGATGGTCGCGCTCCTCGGCCGCCGCGGTGCGCAAGGCATCGCGGATCGCCGGATCCCTCGCAACCAAGGACTGCCCGCTGTAGAGCGCCTGCGCGCACACCTCGCCGGTATGGTTCACGCGCATCAGGCGCCCCGCCAGCTCTCGCTCCCCGGCGACGGCCGGAACATCCCGTTCTTGCGCGGGTGTGGGCCGTGCCGCCGTGCCTGCACCCGACAGCGTGCGCAGCGCTTCATCGGCCGCGACGATGAGGGAATCGATGAAGCCGAGGACGCGGGGCGGCGACGATGCGCTCATGGGCGGACAGGGAAATGAAAAAGGGCGCGGCCTAAGCCGCGCCCTTCATTTTGCCAGCGAATCGCGCGAGGCGATTTAGAACACGTGTTGCAGGCCGATCGCGGCGGCGCGCACGTCGTTGCCGGGCTTGACCGGGAACGTGGCGGTCGTCGCGAACGAGCAGGTCGCACGATCCTGGTTGTCGGTGCGCATGTACTCGGCGATGAAGAACGTGCGCTTGGAGAAGATGTACTTGTACCCGATCGTGTCGCTCTTGCAATCGCCGCTGCCGTCGGTGCCGGCGGTGGAGGCGCCCTTCGAGTCCTGGTGCTGGTAGATCAGCTGGTTCGAACCGGCGAAGGTCCACACCACGCTCGCGAGCCACTCCTTGCGCTTCTCGGGGTTGTCGCCCGCGGCGGCATCGCGCTTGATCTCCTCGTACTCGCCACCGAGCTTGACCGGGCCGAAGGTGAACGCCGCGCCGCCGCTGTAGC
>DASUXK010000423.1:0-2354 GCA_036377935.1 Usitatibacter sp. | reverse complement strand
GCAGGCGGTGTGGCAGAACTCGATCGCCGAGTTTCCCTGGCTCTCCGTCGGCGTGACCTACCTGCCGATTCCCGCGGCCGGCGTGGTGACGCTGCTCTTCTGCGCCGAGCGCCTGTGGCTCGGCCAGCCGCCGGCCGATTCGTTCACCTTCCGCGACCAGCCGCAGACCGAGTGAGTCCGACGTGGACGCGCTGATCCTGCTCTTCTCGTTCCTGATCCTGATGTTCCTCGGCATTCCCGTGGCCTACGCCATGGGCCTCGCCACGCTGATCACCGCGATGTGGATCGACATCCCGCTCGAGGCGGTGATGCTGAAGATCTCCGACGGCATGGACGACTTCGCCCTCCTCACCATCCCGTTCTTCGTGCTCGCCGGCGCCATCATGTCGGAGGGCGGCGTGGCGCGGCGCCTGGTCGAACTCGCGAAGGTCTTCGTCGGCTTCATCCGCGGCGGGCTCGCGCTCGTCAACGTGCTCGCCTCGACGCTGTTCGGCTGCCTGTCGGGCTCGTCGGTCGCCGACACCGCCTCGATCGGCTCGGTGATGATTCCGCAGATGGTGAAGAACGGCTACGACAAGGTGTTCGCCACCAACGTCACGATCTGCGGCTCGGTGCAGGCGATCCTGGTGCCGCCCTCGCACAACTCGGTGATCTACTCCATCGCCACCGGCGGCACGGTGTCGATCGCGGCGCTCTTCATGGCGGGCGTGTTCCCGGGCCTGCTGTTCGGCCTGTGCATCGTCGCGCTCGTCCTCTATACCGCGCGCAAGCGCAATTTCCCGGCGAGCGAGGTGATCCCGCTGCGCCAGGCGCTGAAGATCGCGCTCGACGCGGTGTGGGGCCTGATCACCATCGTCATCATCCTGGGCGGCATCCTCTCGGGCGTGTTCACCGCGATCGAGTCCGGCGCGGTGGCGTGCGTCTACGCGCTGTTCTGCACCATGGTGATCTACAAGGAATACAAGTGGCGCGACCTGCCCAGGCTCCTGCATCGCGTCACCAAGACCGTGGCGATGGTGATGATGGTGATCGGCTTCGCCGCCGGCTTCGGCTACCTGATGGCGATCATGCAGCTGCCGGCGAAGGCGACGCAGCTCTTCCTGCACCTCACGGACAACAAGTACGTGATGCTGATGCTGATCAACGTGCTCCTGCTCCTCCTCGGCACGTTCATGGACATGGCGCCGATGATCCTCATCTGCACCCCGATCATGCTGCCGGTGATGAAGGCGCTCGGCGTCGACCCGGTGCACTTCGGCATGATCATGCTGCTCAACCTCGGCATCGGCCTCATCACCCCGCCGGTCGGGCCGACCCTCTTCGTCGGCTGCGCCATAGGCAAGGTGACGATGGAGGAGGTCTCGCGCGAGCTATGGCCGTTCTACGGCGCGATGTGCACCGCGCTCCTCATCGTCACCTACTTCCCCGGCCTCTCCCTCTGGCTGCCGCGCGCCCTCGGCTACTGAAACGAGAAAAAAAGGGGTCAGAGCAATTTACCTGTAACTACTAACGAGCGTAGTTGTTACAGGTAAATTGCTCTGACCCCTTTTCCGATCATCGACGCGCATCTGCACGTTTGGGATGCGCACGCGCATTACTACCCGTGGCTCTCGGACCGGCCGGTCCCGTTCCGCTACGGCGACTACAGCTCCCTGCCGCGGCGCTATTCGGTCGCCGATTACCGCCGCGATGCGGCAGCGTGGCAGGTGGAAGGCGGCGTCTACATCGACGCGGAATGGGATCCGCGCGACCCGGGCGGGGAGATGGACTTCATCGCCGGTGTTCGGGCCGCGGAGGGATTCCCGACGGTCGCCATCGCGCAGGCCTGGCTCGACCGTGAAGACATCATTCCTCTCCTGGAAAGCCATGCGGCGCGCTCGTTTGTGCGCGGCGTGCGCCACAAGCCGAAGCCCGGACAAATGGACGACGCGCGCTGGCGCTCGGGCTTCGGGCGGCTCGCGCCGCTCGGCCTGCACTTCGAGCTGCAGGCGCCTTTCGCGCAGATGGGCGAGGCGGCGCGCCTCGCGGGCGATTTCCCGGGCACCACGATCGTGGTGAATCATGCCGGCCTGCCTCCGGTCTCCGACCTTTCCGCGTGGCGGGCGGCGATGGCCGAGGTCGCGGCGTGCCCGAACGTGGGCGTGAAGGTTTCCGGGCTCGGCAACCTGGGCCCGGCGGGCCGGCGCGAGGTCACGCTCGAGCTGGTAGAGCTCTTCGGCGCGCGGCGCGCCATGTTCGCGAGCAATTACCCGGTCGACAGCCTGCGCGATACTTTCGATGCGATCTGGCGTACCTTCGACGACATCACGCGCGGCTTCTCGGACAGCGAGCGGCGCGCCCTCTTCCACGACAAC
>DASUXK010000422.1:0-4983 GCA_036377935.1 Usitatibacter sp. | reverse complement strand
ATGGTCTTGCCGGTGCCGCCGGGAGCCGCTTCGCGGGAGGGCATGGGCTCCTCCAGCCGGTTGCGGGCGCCGTTGATGGTGAAGCCGTGCTCGTACAGCAGCTCGCGGATGCGGCGGATGAGCAGCACCTCGTGGTGCTGGTAATAGCGGCGATTGCCCCGGCGCTTGAGGGGCTTCAACTGCGTGAACTCCTGCTCCCAGTAGCGCAGCACATGCGGCTTCACGCCGCAAAGCTCGCTCACCTCGCCAATCGTGAAGTACCGTTTGGCGGGGATGGGCGGGAGATCAGTCGTCGCCAGGTTCTCCGTGGCCATTGAAAGACTTCTCCACCAGGCTCTTCAGCTTCTGGCTTGCATGGAACGTCACCACTCGGCGCGCCGTGATGGGAATCTCCTCGCCGGTCTTGGGGTTCCTCCCCGGGCGCTGCGGCTTCTTCCTCAGTTGGAAGTTGCCGAAGCCCGAGAGTTTCACCATCTCGCCCCTTTCCAGGGCGATCCGGATCTCCTCGAAGAACGACTCGACCATGTCCTTGGCCTCGCGCTTGTTCAGCCCGACCTTCTCGAACATGAGGTCGGCCAGCTCGGCCTTGGTGAGGGTGACTTTGTCTTTCACGTGCGCGGCTGTGCTTTGAATTCTTGGTTGAGCTGATCGCGGATGGAGGCCACCACACCCTCCACTTCCGAATCTGTCAAAGTCCTGTCAGTATCCTGCATAACTATCCGAAGCGCAAGGCTTTTTTTGCCAGGCTCGACCCCTTTACCGCGGTACTGATCGAACACTTCGACCTCCCGCACGAAGGCCGGAACGCGGCCCCGGACGGCCGCCAGGATCTCGCCCACCGGCACGTTTTCCCCGACGACGAAGGCGCAATCCCGGCGCACCACGGGCATCCGGGAAAGTCCGCGGAATTGCGGATAGCGGCCCTCCAGCAGCGGCGCCGCCAGCAGCTCGAAGAGTACCGGCGCGGAAGGAAGCTCGTATTTCAACTGCAACCGGGGGTGCAGCTCGCCCACCATGCCGATGGGCCGCCCGTCGAGGCTCACCAACGCGCATCGGCCCGGGTGGCACGCGGGATGGCTGCCGGAGGCGAACGCGAAGCGCGTGCCCGCGGCGAGCGACTCCAGGTCGCCCTTCACGTCGAAGAAATCGACCGGCGCGCCCTTCTCGCCCCACTGCTCGGGCAAGCGCGAGCCGAAGGCGAGGCCCGCGACGCGCTCGGGCTGCGTGGCGAGGTCGGCAGCCGGCGACTCGAAGCAGCGGCCGATCTCGAACAGGCGCGCGCGATCCTCGCCGCGGTTGAGGTTCGCGCGCAGCGCCTGCACGAGGCCCCCCAGGAGCGTCGTGCGCATCACGCTCATCTGGCTCGCGATGGGGTTGGCGAGGCGCACCGGGTCGGCGTTGCCGGCGAAATCGCGCTCCCACTCCTCCGCGACGAAGCTGTAGCTCACGATCTCCTGGTAGCCGAGGTCGGCGAGGCGGTGGCGCAAGTCGAAGCGGCTGCGGCTGCCCTCGCGCAACGGGAGCATCGGCACCGAGGCGCGCGGCGGGCGGGCGGGCACGTGGTCGTAGCCGTGCACGCGCGCGATCTCCTCGACGAAATCCTCCTCGATCGCGAGATCGAAGCGCCAGCTGGGCGGCGTGACCCGCATCGCCACGCCGTCCGTCTCCGGAATGCACGAAAGGCGGCGCAGGATCTCGTGCATCTCGTCGTCGCCCAGGTGGTAGCCGAGCAGGCCGCGCACGCGATCGGGACGCACGCGCACGGCGTCGCGCGGCGGAAGCTCGCCCTGCGCATGGGTGACCGGCCCCGCCCGGCCGCCGCAGATCTCGAGCGTGAGGGCGACCGCGCGCTCGAGCGCCGCGCCGGCGGCGGCCGGGTCCACGCCGCGCTCGAAGCGGTGCGCCGCGTCGCTCGACAGGCCCAGCTCGCGGGTCTTGCCCTGCACCACTTCGGGCGCGAAGTACGCGGCCTCGAAGAACACGTCCGTCGTCTCGGCACCCACCATCGAATCGAATCCGCCCATCACGCCGGCGAGCGCCACCGGGCCCGAGGGATCGGTGATCGCGAGCAGGCCCGGACGGTACCCGACCTCCTGGCCGTTCAGCAGCTTGATGCGTTCGCCCGGGTTCATGAAGCGCACCTCGATGGGGCCCGCGAGCTTCGCGTGGTCGAAGGCATGCATCGGCTGGCCGCGCTCGAGCATCACGTAGTTGGTGATGTCCACGAGCGGGCTGATCGCGCGCAGCCCCGCGCGCTCCAGGCGCCGCACCATCCATTGCGGCGTGCGCGCCCGCGGATCGATGCCGCGCACGACGCGACCGAAGTAATGCCCGCATGCGCGCGGCTCGCCGATCCTCACCGCGCGCGCATCGTCGACGGCCGTGGCCACCGGCGCGGCGTTGGGCAGCGAAAGGCGGCGCCCGGTGAGCGCGCCCGCATCGCGCGCCACGCCGAACATCGAGAGGCAATCGCCGCGGTTGGGCGTGAGCTTGAGCGTGAGGTAGACGTCGTCGAGGGCGAGGACCTCGCGCACGTCGCGCCCCACGGGCGCGTCGGGGTCGAGCACGAGGAGGCCCGAGTGGTCCGAGGACAGGCCCAGCTCGCGCGCCGAGCAGAGCATCCCGTTCGACTCCACGCCGCGCAGCTTCGCCTTGCGGATCTCCAGGCCCGGCTCGCCGCCCGCGGGCGGAAGCTTCGCCCCCACGAGCGCGCACGGCACCTTCTGCCCCGCGGCCACGTTGGGCGCGCCGCAAACGATCTGCAGGAGCGTCCCGGTGCCCGCATCGACTTCGGTCACGCGCAGCTTGTCGGCGTTCGGATGCGGCGCGAGGCTCTTCACCTCCGCGACCACGATGCCCGAGAACGCCGCCGCCACGGGCTCGATCTCCTCGACCTCGAGGCCGCCCATGGTGAGCGCGTGCGCGAGGGCCTCGACATCCATGTCGAGGTCGACCAGCTCCTTCAGCCAGGAAACGGAGATTTTCATCGGAATTGCGCGAGGAACTTGAGGTCGTTCTCGAAGAAGAGACGCAGGTCGTTCACGCCGTACTTGAGCATCGCGAGGCGGTCGAGGCCGACGCCGAACGCGAAGCCCGAGTAGCGCTCGGGATCGATGCCACCGTTGCGCAGCACGTCGGGATGCACCACCCCGGCGCCGGCGATCTCGAGGTAGCTCACCTCCCCGCCCTTCCTCGAGCCGTTCGATGTCGGCTCGTTCCTCGATCCGTTCGATGTCGGCTCGTTCCTCGAGCCGTTCGATGTCGGCTCGTTCCTCGACCATGCCATGTCGATCTCCACGCCGGGCTCCACGAACGGGAAGTACGAGGGCCGGAAGCGGATGGCGAGGTCGTCGCGCTCGAAGAACGCGCGGCAGAACTGCGTGAACGTGCCCTTGAGGTCCGCGAGGCTGATGCCCTCGTCGATCCACAGGCCCTCGACCTGGTGGAACATCGGCGAATGGGTCGCGTCGTGGTCGCAGCGGTACACGCGGCCGGGGCAGATGATGCGGATGGGGGCGGCGTGCGCTTCCATGTAGCGCACCTGCACGGGCGAGGTCTGCGTGCGCAGCACGTTCTCCGATCCCGCGATGTAGAACGTGTCCTGCATCGAGCGCGACGGATGGTCGGGGAACATCCGCAGCGCCGTGAAGTTGTACCAGTCGTTCTCGATCTCCGGCCCGTCCGCGACCGAGAAGCCCATCGTCGCGAAGAGCTTCTCCACCTGCTCCTGCACGCGCGCGATCGGATGCAAGCCGCCGGGAGCCTGCCGCCGGCCGGGGAGCGTCACGTCGATCGCCTCGGCGGCCAGGCGCTGGTCGAGCTCGCGCGCGAGGAGCGCGTCGCGCTGCGCCTGCACCAGGCCATCCACCTCGGCCTTCGCCCGGTTGATCGCCGCGCCCGCCTTCGGCCGCTCGTCGGCCGCGAGCTTACCCAGCCCCTTCAGGAGCTCGGTGAGCGAGCCCGCCTTGCCGAGGAAGCGCGCCTTGACCTGCTCGAGGTCGGCCACGCTCGCGGTCGCGGCGAGCGCATTCCTCGCCTCGCCCACGATCTTCGAGAGAACCGCTTCTATGGATTCGTTGCCCATGGGATCCAAACAAAAAAGGGGCTCTTCCGAGCCCCTTGTCCTTCCTTCGTCTCGTCAGGCCGCGAGGCTCGCCTTGGCCTGCTCGACGATCCGCCCGAATGCGGGCTTGTCGAACACGGCGAGGTCGGCGAGCACCTTGCGGTCCACCTCGATCCCCGCCTTCTTGAGGCCCGCCATGAACTGGCTGTAAGTGACGCCCGCTTCCCGGGCGCCGGCGTTGATGCGGGTGATCCACAGCGCGCGGAACTCGCGCTTCTTGTTGCGGCGGTCGCGGTAGGCGTACTGCCCCGCCTTCATCACCGCTTCCTTGGCGATCCGGTAGACGTTCTTGCGGCGGCCGCGGAACCCCTTGGCCTGGGCGAGGACCTTCTTGTGGCGCGCGCGCGCCGTGACTCCACGCTTTACGCGAGGCATGGTGGCGGCTCCTTAGGCGTAGGGAAGCATCGCCTTCACGTGGCCCAGGTTGGTCTCGTGGACCCCCGCGGCGCCGCGAAGCTGACGCTTGTTCTTGGTGGTGCGCTTGGTGAGGATGTGGCGCTTGCCGGCCTGGTAGCGCTTCACCGAGCCGCTGCCGCGGACCCGGAAGCGCTTGGCCGCGCCACTCTTGGTCTTCATCTTGGGCATGATGCCCTCCTTGATTTGGTGCAGCAGGTGGCGGAACCCTTCCGCGCTTCTGGACCTGAAGACACCTTGTGCATCGAACGCAAGCCACTCCGTGATTCGCGCTCGCTTCCCTGCTCGCCGGCGTCGAGCGGCAGCTTTGCCGTCCGCTCCAACGACGTTCCCGCTGCCACTGCTCGCCGGCGTTGAGCGGCAGCTTTGCTGTCCGCTCCAACGACGTTCCCGCTGCTACCCTACTTCACTTTCGCCTCAATGTTTCTTTTTTGGCGCCAGAATCA
>DASUXK010000421.1:0-2470 GCA_036377935.1 Usitatibacter sp. | reverse complement strand
CGCGGAGATCGGCTACATCCTCGGCCGCGAGCACTGGGGGCAGGGCTACATGGCCGAGGCGCTGCCGGCGCTCGTCGCCCACGCCTTCGGCGCCCTCGACCTGAACCGCCTCGAGGCCGACATCGACCCGCGCAACACCGCCTCCGCCCGCGTCCTCGAGCGCCTCGGCTTCCGGCGCGAAGGCCTCCTGCGCGAGCGCTGGATCGTCAACGGCGAGAAATCCGACTCCGCCCTCTACGGCCTGCTCCGCACAGAGTTCTCCCTCTCCGCCGGGAGAGGGCCGGGGTGAGGGTCGGTCAAGCCGCCTGCGCCGCCGCCTCCACCGGCGCTTCCCGGATCGGCAGGTTCACCAGCGCCGCCATCGCGGCGAGCGCCATGTCCGCGTACCACATCCAGTCGTAGTTGCCGGTGCGCGCGAGCGCGATCCCGCCCAGCCACGCGCCGAAGAACCCGCCCACCTGGTGCGAGAGCAGCGCGAGCCCGAAGAGCGTGGCGAGGTAGCGAACGCCGAAGAGCTTGCCCACGATGGTCGCGGTCGGCGGCACCGTCGCGAGCCAGGTGAGCCCGAGGCCGATCGCGAACACGTAGAACGTCGTCGCCGTCTTCGGCGCCGCCACGTAGCAGCCGATCAGCACCGCGCGCGATCCGTACATGAGCGCGAGGATGTGCTTGCTGCGGTAGCGCGCCGTGCCCGCGCCGGCGAGGAGGCTGCCCACGATGTTGGAGAGCCCGATCAGCGCGAGCGACATGCTCGCCACCGAGGCGGGCAGGCCGCAGAGCCCCACCTCGCCCGGCAGGTGCGTCACGAGGAAGGCGATGTGGAAGCCGCACGTGAAGAAGCCCGCATGGAGCAGCAGGTAGTTGCGGTCGCGGACCGCCTCGCGCACCGCGCGCCACGGCTGCGCCGGCGCGAGCGCGGCGGCCGACGTGCCCGCGGGCATCGCGGGCGCGTTCACGACGCGCACCAGCGGCAGCGACGCGAGCGTCATCGCGGCGAGGGACCACATCGCGCCCACCCAGCCGATGCCCTGGATGAGCGCCTGCGTGACCGGCGCGAACACGAACTGCCCGAAGGAGGCGCCGGCGTTGATCACGCCCGAGGACTTGCCGCGGCTCTCGGCCGCGAGGTGGCGCGAGGCGGCGCCGATCAGCACCGAGAAGCTGCCCGCGCCCGCGCCGATCGCGGCGAGGATGCCCAGCGTGAACACGAGGCCCAGGCCCGAGTGGATGAAGGGCGTCAACGCCATGCCCACGGCGAGGATGACGAGGCCGCCCACGAGCACCTTGCCCGGGCCGTGGCGATCGGCGATCCCGCCCGCGAACGGCTGCGCCACGCCCCACATGAGCTGCGCCACCGCGTACGCGAAGCTGATGGTGGTGATGCCCAGCCCCGTCGCCGTGTTGAGCGGGGAGACGAAGAGCCCCAGCGACTGGCGCACCCCCATGGTGACCATGAGGATCGCGGCCGCCGCAAAGGTGACCGCCGCCGCGCGCTTGCCCATGGATGCTCCCGGGAGGATGAGGGCCTTGCATTATAGTGGCCGCATGAGCCTTCGCCATGTGGCGCTCGCCTTCCTCGTCGTCGCCGTTTGGGGCACGAACTTCGTGGTGGTGAAGCTGGGCCTGCGGGCCCTGCCGCCGTTCCTCTTCGTGCTGCTGCGCTTCGTCTTCTCCGCGGTTCCCTTCGTCTTCCTCCTTCCGCGGCCGCGCACGCCGTGGCGCTGGCTCGCGCTCTACGGCGCCTTCCTCGGCGCGGGACAGTTCGGGCTGCTCTTCTACGCGATGCAGGAGGACATCTCGCCGGGCCTCGCCTCGCTCGTGATCCAGGCGCAGGTGTTCTTCACGATCGCGCTCTCGGCGTGGCTCTTCCGCGAGCGGGTCACGGCGCGGACGATCGCCGGATCGGCGGTGGCGGTCGCGGGCCTCGGCGTCATCGCCTCGCGCATGGACGCGTCGGCCACGCCCGCGGGGGTGGGCATGGTGCTCCTCGCCGCGCTCTCGTGGGGCTGCGCGAACGTCGCGGGGAAGAAGGCGGTGGCGCAGGCCGAGGCGCCGTTCGCGATGCTTCCCTTCGTCGCGTGGGCGAGCCTCTTCGCGATCCCGCCGCTCCTGGTCCTCACGCTCGCGTTCGAGGGGGCGGACGTCGCGTGGGGCGCGGTGCGGGATGCGCACGCATGGGCATGGATCGCCGTCGCCTGGCAGGTCCTGGGCAACACGCTGCTCGGCTTCGGCGCGTGGAGCTTCCTCCTCTCGCGCTACGACGCGGCCGTGGTCTCGCCGTGGGCGCTGCTCGTCCCCGTCTTCGGCATGGCCTCCTCCGCGCTGTTCCTCGCCGAGCCTTTCCCCGCGTGGAAGGCCGCGGGCGCCGCCCTGGTCCTCGCCGGCCTCGCCACGATCGTCTTCCCGACAAGAAACCGGGGACAGACCACATTTTCTAAAGCGCGAAACGACATCCGGCACTAACTCGTTT
>DASUXK010000420.1:0-2014 GCA_036377935.1 Usitatibacter sp. | reverse complement strand
GTTGTCGTTCGCGGCGCCGAGGAACTGCGTCCAGAAGAACGGCGCGAAGCGCCGCTCGCCGAGCAGCCGGAACTGCCCGCTCACGCCTTCCTCCGGATGTACTCGAGCACCGACGCGAGCGCCTCCT
Organism: Usitatibacter sp.; assembly: GCA_036377935.1. Taxonomy (GTDB): domain Bacteria; phylum Pseudomonadota; class Gammaproteobacteria; order Burkholderiales; family Usitatibacteraceae; genus Usitatibacter. The sequence goes on along the minus strand of DASUXK010000420.1, from coordinate 1,887 downwards.
CGAGGAAGCGCTTGTCGATCCAGTAGTAGACCTCCTTGCCTTCCTTGGCCGACTGCAGCACGCCCGCCTCGCGCAGCAGCTTGAGGTGGTGCGAGACCGCGGAGCGCGAGAGCGTGGACACCTCCACGATCTGCCCCACGTTCAGCCGCTCGCCCTTCTCGAACGTGAGGAGGATGCGCTGCCGATGCTCGTCCCCGAGCGCCGTGAACGCCCGGGAGATGGTCCGCCATTCGCGTGGAATGGCGCGCAGGTAGTTGCGATTCATAACCACATTCTTAGTTACGTCGTTACGTCGAGTCAAGTGAACCGCGTCACATTCCCGGCGGCCGCGGCGCGCGCGTGGTAGAATGTGCGCCAGGAAAATCGTATTCGCCTCAAGGATTTAGCGCGGAAATGCTCGACGACCTGCAGAAGAACGCACTGGACTACCACCGCTATCCGGCGCCCGGGAAGATCGAGGTGTCGGCCACCAAGTCGCTCCTCACCCAGCGCGACCTGGCGCTCGCCTACACCCCCGGCGTCGCGGCCGCCTGCGAAGCCATCGTGCAGGATCCCGCGCAGGCGCGACGCCTCACCATCCGCTCCAACCTCGTCGGCGTCATCACCAACGGCACCGCGGTGCTGGGCCTCGGGCAGATCGGCCCGCTCGCCGCCAAGCCCGTGATGGAAGGCAAGGCGGTCCTCTTCAAGAAATTCGCCGGCATCGACGTCTTCGACATCGAGGTGAACGAGCGCGACCCGGACAAGCTCGTCGACATCATCGCCGCGCTCGAGCCCACCTTCGGCGGCATCAACCTCGAGGACATCAAGGCGCCCGAGTGCTTCTACGTGGAACGGAAGCTGCGCGAGCGGATGAAGATCCCCGTCTTCCACGACGACCAGCACGGCACCGCGATCATCGTGGGCGCGGCGGTGTTGAACGGGCTGCGCGTGGTGGGCAAGGACATCTCGAAGGTGAAGCTCGTCACCTCGGGTGCGGGCGCCGCGGCGCTCGCCTGCCTGGACATGCTGGTCGCCCTCGGCATGAAGATGGACAACATCTGGGTGACGGACATCAAGGGCGTCGCCTACCAGGGCCGCAAGGAGGAGATGGACGACAACAAGGCGCGCTACGCCCGCAAGACCGATGCGCGCACGCTCGCCGAGGTGATCGGCGGCGCGGACGTGTTCCTCGGCCTTTCCGCGGGCGGCGTGCTCAAGCCCGCCATGGTGGCGCAGATGGCGGCCAAGCCCCTCATCCTCGCGCTCGCCAACCCCGTTCCGGAGATCCTTCCCGAGGAGGCGAAGGCGGTGCGGCCCGACGCGGTGATCGCCACCGGCCGCTCCGACTACCCCAACCAGGTGAACAACGTCCTCTGCTTCCCGTTCATCTTCCGCGGCGCGCTGGATGTCGGGGCCACCACGATCAACGAGTCGATGAAGCTCGCGGCGGTGCACGCCATCGCCGATCTCGCGCTCGCCGAGCAGTCGGACATCGTGGCGCTCGCCTACGGCGCGCAGCAGGTGCGCTTCGGGCCGGAGTACCTCATCCCCCGCCCCTTCGATCCGCGCCTCATCGTGAAGATCGCGCCCGCCGTGGCCAAGGCGGCGATGGATAGCGGTGTCGCGACCGATCCGATCCAGGATTTCCCCGCCTACGTCCAGAAGCTCAACGAGTTCGTCTACCACTCCGGCCTCATCATGAAGCCGGTTTTCGCGAAGGCGAAGGAGACGCCCAAGCGCATCGTCTTCACCGAGGGCGAGGACGAGCGCGTGCTGCGCGCGCTGCAGGTGATCGTCGACGAGGGCATCGCCAAGCCGATCGTGATCGCCCGTCCCGCGGTGCTGGAGCGGCGCCTGGAGCGCTACGGCCTGCGCATCCGGCCGGGCGTGGATTTCGAGCTGGTG
>DASUXK010000419.1:0-2270 GCA_036377935.1 Usitatibacter sp. | reverse complement strand
GGCGTTCTTCCAGCATCGAATATGCCTCGTCCCACCCGATCTCGATGAACTCCCCGGCACCGCGCTCCGCGCCGGGCTTGCGCCGCAGTGGGTTCGTGAGCCGCGCCGGCGAGTACTGCTTCATGATCCCCGACGAGCCCTTGGCGCAGATCACCCCTTGGTTCAGCGGATGGTTCGGGTTGCCGTCGATGTAGCGCACCTCGCCGTCGCGCAGGTGCACGCGGATGCCGCAGCGGCACGCGCACATGTAGCACGTGGTGGTCTTGACCTCGGCGGAGGGAACGGAGCCGTCCATGGGAGGCTCAATCTACGGCGGCCCCGCCCCCCGCGGCCAACGGTTTTTTCGGGTAGCGGCTAGCGGCGTTTCCGCGGGGTCGCGGTGCAGTGCGCGATGAAGCGCTCGAGCGTGGGCGACATGTAGCGCTGCTCGTGGTGCACGAGGTAGAAGGTGCGCTCGAGCTTCGGGAGCGTGGTGCGCAGGACGACGAGGCGCTTCAGCTCCAGCATGTCCTCGACGGTGCTGCGCGAGACGCAGGCGAGCCCCACGCCCTCGGCGGCGGCCTGCGTGATCGCTTCGGTGCTCCCCAGCTCCATCTCGGCCTTCATCACGTGCAGGTGCGGCTGCAACGCGCGCTCGACCACCTCGCGGGTGCCCGAGCCCGGCTCGCGCATGAGCCAGCTCGCCTCGCGCAGCGCCGCGGTCGAAACCTTGCCGCGGCCGCGCGCGAGCGGATGGCTCGCCGAGCAGACGACGACCAGCTCGTCCGACATCCAGGGGCGCACCGCGAGCTGCGGCTCCGTGGTCGGGCCCTCGATGAAGCCGAGGTCGACCTCGAACTCCGCCACCGCGCGCGCGACCTGCCGCGTGTTGCCGATCTCGAGCGTGATGCGCGCGCCTGACTCCTGGCGCCGGTATGCGGCGATCACCTTCGGCAGCACCCAGTTGCCGATGGTGGTGCTCGCGGCGATGCGAAGGCGCGGCGCGGGCGCGTCGCCCCCCTTGCCGAAGCGGCTCTCGATGGCGCGCGCCTCGTCGAGCAGCACGCGCGCGTGCGGCAGCATGCTGCGGCCGTGCTCGTTCAGCACGAGGCGCCCGCCGACGCGGTTGAAAAGCTTTCCTCCGAGGAGGCTCTCCAGCTCGTTCAGCGTCGCGCTCACCGCCGATTGCGAGAGCGCGATCTCCTGCGCGGCTGCCATGGTGCTGCCGGCGCGGGCCACGGCGACGAACGTCTGGAGCTGGCGCAGCGTGAGCCGCGCGGTCACGGCTCGCGCTGCCCCGCGGCGCGGCGCGCGGCGCCGAGCTCCGGGGGCGCCGTCCCGCACAGGCGATCCTTCGCGAACTGCAGGAAGCTCAGCACCGGGCGCGAGTGGATCCTCTCGCGCGGATAAACGACCGAGAGCTGGCGCAGGAGGGGCGGCGAAAGGGGAATGCGCACCAACGCGCCGAGGCGCACCTCCATCGCGACGGCGGCGCGCGAAATGATGGCGTAGCCCAGGCCCGTGGCGACGATGCCCTTCAACGCTTCGGGGCTGCTCGCTTCCATCACCACCTGCAGGGAATCGAGCGTGAGCCCGCCCTTGCGCAGGTAGCCGTCGATCACCTCGCGCGTGCCCGAGCCCACCTCGCGGCCGATGTACGCGTGCTCGGGAAGCTCGGTCACGACGACGTTGCGCCGGCTCGCGAGCGGATGCGTGGGCGCGCACACCACCTGCAGCTCGTCCTCGCCGCACTCGTCGGTAGCGAGCGAGGGCAGGTGGGAGACGCCCTCGATGAAGCCGAGGTCGAGGCTTCGCTCGGCCACGCGCTCCTGCACCGCATCCGAATTGGCGACGACGAGCCGGGGCACGACGCCGGGATGCTCGGCCTTGAACTCGCCCAGCACGCGCGGCAGCAGGAACTCCGCGATCGTGGTGCTCGCCCCGATGAGGAGCGGCCCCGACTCCTGGCCGCTGAACTCCTTGATGCGCGCGTCGAGCTCGGCATCGAGCGCGAGGATGCGCTCGGCGTACTCGAGGGCGACGTTTCCGGCGGGCGTGAGCGCGATGCGGCCCTGCGCGCGGTCGAAGAGGCGCGTGTTGAAGTGCTCTTCCAGCTGCTTGATCTGGAAGGTCACGGCGGGCTGCGTCATGAAGAGCGCCTCTGCGGCCTTCGTGAAGGAGAGGTGCTTCGCGACGGCGTGGAAGACCCGGAGGCGTCGATCGGCCATGGCGTATTCAAGCACAAAACCGGCCTCCGGCTTCGCGCGGCCGGCTTCGAGAGCGGGGCCGGG
>DASUXK010000418.1:0-2453 GCA_036377935.1 Usitatibacter sp. | reverse complement strand
GGCGTCGCGCAGCGCGACGTAGACGTCCTCGTGGTGCTGCAGCGTCGCCGCCACGTGCTCGCGGCCCGGCGCGGTCACCTCGACACGCACGCGGAACTGCCGGCCCTGGTGCGGGTGCTTCTCCGTCTCGTCGACCGCCACGCGGCAGCTCGTGATGCGCGGGTGGAACTGCTCGAGCTTGGCGGCGGCTTCGCGGATCCGCGCCTCGAGGGCTTCCGAGCGCGGGACGTTCTGGATGGTGATCTGGAGGGGAACTTGCATGTCCCCATGCTGCGCCGCGGCACGCCTTGCGCGTTGACCGCGGTCAAAGCCCCGCCCCGCCACGGGGATAGCTTGAAAGCTCCGGCTGGAACCGCGGGCTGCGCCGGCGATCCCACTGTCCATTCCGTCCCGATTCATCGGCGTTCCTCGGCGGGTCCGAAGCCCTTTCTTCGCATCGCTCGCCACCGCCGATTCCAGGAGATTCCAGTGAAGCGGCTCGTCTCCAGCATGGTCCTCCTCGCCGCATGCGGCGTCGCGCGCGCCGAGCTCGCCATGAACCACGAGGGTCCGTTGTCGTGGATCTGTGCCGGCGTGGGCGCCGACGAGCGGCGCGAGCTCGACGCGTTGCGCCCCGCCGCGCGCCTGGAGCTGGAGTTCGTCACGGCGAAGCGCGGCGGCTATCTCGCCGGCGTGGACCTGATCGTGCAGCGCAACGGCGAGCCGCTGTTGCACACCACCACGGACGGGCCCGTGTGCCTGCTCGACGGCCCACCGGGGGAATACCGCATCGAGGCCACGCGCGACGGCGTCCGGCGCAGCGCGCGCGCCACGATCGCGAAAGCCCGCGGCATGCGCCGAGTGGTCCTCGCCTTTCCGGAGGCGTCGTGGGACGGGATCCGGGCTTCGCCCGAGGAAAAGGCGCAGGCGGCGCAGCCCTGAGCGGGCCGCCCGCGGCGAAGCTCCTCGCGATCGTCGCGGAGCTGCTGCGCGAATCGCAACCGGCGGGAGGCACGCCGCCCGTGCCCGCGCTCGCGAGCTCCCTCGAGCGCGACCTCGGCATCGACAGCCTCGCGCGCGTCGAGCTGCTGCTGCGCATCGAGCGGGCCTTCGACGTGCGGCTTCCCGAGCACCTGCTCGGCGCCGCGGAAACGCCGCGCGACCTGCTCGAGGCCGTGCTCGCCGGCGCGCCACGGGTGCGGGAAGCGGCCGCGGCCGCCGCGCCGCTCGCGCTTCCCGCCGCCGAGGCCGCGCATCCCGCCGATGCCGCGACGCTCCTCGAGGCGCTCGACTGGCACAGCGCGCGCCATGCGGACCGCACGCACCTCGTCATCCTCGGCGACGCGGAAGGAGCGGAGGAGCGCGTGACGTACGGCGAGCTGCGGCGCGAGGCGCTCGCCGTCGCGGCGGGGCTCGCGCAGCGCGGCATCGGCGCGGGACAGGCGGTCTCGATCATGCTTCCCACCGGCCGCGATTTCTTCCGCGCTTTCCTGGGCATTCTGCTCGCGGGCGCGGTGCCGGTGCCGATCTATCCGCCGACCCGCTGGGCGCAGATCGAGGATCACCTGCGTCGCCAGGCGAAGATCCTCGCGAATTGCCGCGCCGTGATGCTCGTCACGCTCGACGAGGGCAAGCGCGTCGCCCACGTCATGCAGGGGCTGGTCCCGACGCTCGCGAGCGTCGCGACGGTCGCCGATCTCGCGCTGCCGGGCGTCGTGCCGCTCCTGCCGAAGGCGCGCGCGGGCGACCTCGCGCTCCTGCAATACACGTCGGGCAGCACCGGCGATCCCAAGGGGGTGATGCTCACGCACGCGAACCTCCTCGCGAACATCCGCGCGATGGCGCGCGCGGTGGACGCCGGCCCCTCGGACGTCTTCGTGAGCTGGCTGCCGCTCTACCACGACATGGGGCTCATCGGCGCCTGGATGGGCGGGCTCTATGCGGGCTTTCCGCTCGTCGTGATGCCGCCCACGGCGTTCCTCAACCGGCCCTCGCGCTGGCTGCGCGCCGTGCACCGCTATCGCGCGACGTTCTCCGCCGGGCCCAATTTCGCCTACGAGATCGCGGCCACGCGCATCGACGAGCGCGACCTCGAGGGCCTCGACCTCTCCGCGTGGCGCATCGCCTTCAACGGCGCGGAGCCCGTGAGCCCGGGCACGATCGAGCGCTTCGCGAAGCGCTTTGCCCCCTACGGCCTGCGGCGCGAGGCGATCACGCCCGTCTACGGCCTCGCCGAGTGCGCGGTGGGCCTCGCGTTTCCGCCCATCGGCCGAGGCCCCCGCATCGATCGCGTGCGGCGCGCGGCGCTCACGACTTCGGGCAGCGCCGTCGCGTCAGCCGACGACGACCGCGACAGCCTGCGCTTCGTGGGCTGCGGCGAGCCGCTTCCCGGCCACGAGATCCGCGTCGTCTCGCCGGAGGGACGGGAATTGCCGGAGCGCATGGAAGGGCGCATCGAGTTCCGCGGCCCCTCG
>DASUXK010000417.1:0-4034 GCA_036377935.1 Usitatibacter sp. | reverse complement strand
TCGTCTCCCGGGGCCGCCGCGACCTGCAGGCCCACGGGAAGCCGCGTGCCGGGAAGCGCGATCGAGACCGCGCACTGCCCGAACAGGTTGCCCGGCCGCGTGTTGTGGGTGTGGCGGCGGATCCACGCCGCGGCCTTCTCGGGCGTGCGGTAGTCGTCGAGCGGCGGGGCGACCTCGGGCGCCGTCGGCGTCACCCAACCGTCGAGCCCGCGCATGCGCTCGGCGGCGATGCGGATCAACGCGCGATGGCGCGCGAGGAGCCGCGCGTACTCCACGGCCGGAAAGTCGAGCATCGGCTGCGCGCGATTCCACACGATGGGATCGAGCGCCTCGCGCGCCGCGACGAACCGCTCGCGCCCCAGGGTCGCGAGGAGCTCGATGGAGACGATGGGGCCGAACACCGGATCGATCTCGCCGGCCTCGGGCACCTCGACCGGCACGATCTGCGCGCCGGCGCTCGCGAGCTTCGCCAGCGCCTCCCCGGTCGCTTCCTCGACCTCGCGCGAAAGCCCATCGAAGAAATGGTTCGTCGGCCGGCCCAGTCGCAGGCCCTTCACCGGCGTCGGACAACGAGCCTCGCCGGGCGTGAGGACCGAACACACAATCGCCCCATCCTGCGCCGAATGCGTGAACGCCCCGAGGCTGTCCATCGTCGTGGAGAGCGGGAACGCGCCGTCCGTGGGCCACAGTCCGTACGTGCCCTTGTAGCCGAAGAGGCCGCAGAGGGCCGCGGGTTGCCGCACCGAGCCGCCGGTATCCGAGCCGATCGAGAACGCGCACAGGCCCGCGGCGAGCGCCGCGGCCGAGCCGTTGCTCGAGCCGCCCGTCATGCGATGCACCGCGGGATCGGCCGGGTTCCACGGCGTGGGATGCGTGAGGTTCACGAGCCCGAAGGCGAACTCGGTCATGCGCGTCTTGCCGAGGATGACGCAGCCGGCGCGCTTCAGGCGCCGCACGAACTCGCCCTCGGGCTGGACGAGCTCGGCGACGTCCACGCGCGAGCCGCACGCCGGGGTCGGCATGCCCTCGACGGTGAGGAGGTCCTTCACCGCGACGGGCACGCCCATCAACGGGCCCAGGTCGGTGCCCGCGGCGAGGAGCCGATCCATCGCGCGCGCCTGCTCGAGCGCGCGATCGGCGGCCACGTGCACGAATGCGTTCACGCGACCGAGGAGCGCGATGCGCTCGAGGTAGGCGCGCGTCGCCGATTCCGCCGAGGTCTCGCCGCGGCGCAGGCGCCGCGCGAAATCGGCGAGCGAGCCGCCCTGCAGCGGATCTTCCGGCAGCGACGCCACCGCGCTCAGCGCTTCTTCAGGCCGAGGATCGCGCGGCCCTCCGCCGGCGTCGCGGGCTCGGCCCCGAGCATGCGCACGATCTGCACCGCGCGCTCGACGAGCGGCGCGTTGCCCGGCGCGAGCACGCCCGGCTCCAGGTAGAGGTTGTCCTCGAGGCCCACGCGCACGTGCCCGCCGAGCACGATCGCCTGCGCGACCATGGGGAACTGCGCGCGCGCGATGCCGAACGCGGCCCACATCGCATCGGGCGGGAGCAGGTTCTTCATGAAGAGCATCCCTTCGGCCGTCGCCGGCGCCCCGTACGAGATGCCGAGGCAGAGCTGGAAGAGCGCGGGGCGCGCGATGTGCCCGTCCTCGATCATGCGGCGCGCGAGCATGACGTGGCCCGAGTCGAACACCTCGAGCTCCGGCTTCACGCCCGCGTCGGCGATCGCCTTGGCCATGATGCGCAGGTGGTGCGGCGTGTTGAGGAAGCCGGTCTCGCCGAAGTTCATCGAGCCCACGTCGAGGCTGCAGATGTCGGGCTTGAGCTCCACCACGTGGCGAACGCGCTCGAGCGGCGGCGAGAGGTTGCTGCCGGGGCCGGCCACGCGCGGGTCCTCCTCGCTCGGCACGAAGCGCGAGCCGGGGCCCGTGGTGAGGTTGATCACGATCTCGCAGCGCGCGCCGCGCACCCGCTCCACGACCTCGCGGTAGTAGCCCACGTCCATGCTCGCGAGCCCCGTCTTCGGGTCGCGCACGTGGATGTGGGCGATGGTGGCGCCGGCGTTGGCCGCGTCGATCACGGCCTGCGCGATCTGCGGCGGCGTGACCGGCACGTGCGGGCTCTTCTTCGTCGAATCCGCGCCGCCGGTGACGGCGCAGCTGATCATCGTCTTGGTCTTGGTCATGGTCCCTTTCCGGTTCGGCTCAGAGGCCGAGGACATCGTGGATGAATCGCGTGTTCACGTCGCCGAGCGCGAAGCGCTCGTGCTCGAGCAGGCTCGCGTGGAAGGGCGCCGTGGTCTTCACGCCCTCGACCTGCAGCTCGGCGAGCGCCCGGCGCATGCGCGCGAGCGCCTCGCCGCGGTCGGCGCCCCAGCAGATCACCTTCGCGAGCAGCGAGTCGTAATACGGCGGGACGACGTAGCCCGATTCGAGGTGGCTGTCGACGCGCACGCCGGGGCCGCCGGGCGCGAGGTAGCGCGCGACCCGGCCGGGGCACGGCGCGAAGCCTCGCTCGGCGTCCTCCGCGTTGATGCGGCACTCGATCGCGTGGCCCGTGAGCCGCACGTCCTCCTGGCGGATCGCGAGGCGCCCGCCCGCCGCGATGCGCAGCTGCTCCTTCACCAGGTCCACGCCGGTCACCATCTCGGTGACGGGATGCTCGACCTGGATGCGCGTGTTCATCTCCATGAAGTAGAACTCGCCGCTCGCCCGATCGAGGATGAACTCCACCGTGCCCGCGCTCGCGTAGCCGATGCGCCGGCAGAGCGCCACCGCCGCCTCGCACAGGCGCGCGCGCAGCGCCGCGTCGATCGCGGGCGACGGCGCCTCCTCGACCAGCTTCTGGTTGCGCCGCTGCGTGGAGCAGTCGCGCTCGCCCAGGTGGATCACGTCGGTGCCGTCGCCCAGCACCTGCACCTCCACGTGGCGCACGTCCTCGAGATAGCGCTCGATGTACATCGACGGATCGCCGAAGGCCGCCTCGGCCTCCGCCATGGCCTCCGTGAGCATTCCTTCGAGCTCTTCGGCCCGCCGCACGATGCGCATGCCGCGCCCGCCCCCGCCCGCCGAGGCCTTGAGCAGCACGGGAAACCCGATCTCGCGCGCGATGCGCATCGCCTCGCGCGGATCGCCCACCGCGCCTTCGGAGCCCGGCGTGGTCGGCACGCCCGCGGCGCGCGCGGCGCGCTTCGCCTCGATCTTGTCGCCCATGAGGCGGATCATCTCCGCGGTGGGGCCGACGAAGACGACGCCCTCGCGCACGCAACGCTCGGCGAAGGCGGGCTTCTCCGCGAGGAAACCGTAGCCGGGATGGATCGCGTCCGCTCCGTAGGCGACCGCGGCGCCCACGAGCGCATCGATGTTGAGGTAGCTCTGCGACGAGGGCGCGCGCCCGATGCACACCGCGCGATCGGCGAGCCGCACGGGCAACGAATCCTCGTCGGCCTCCGAGTACGCGGCCACGGCCTGCAGGCCCAGCTCGCGGCAGGCGCGCAGGATGCGCAGCGCGATCTCGCCGCGATTGGCGATGAGGACGCTGCGAAGCGGCTTGCGGGCCGGCGACATCTCGACCTAACGCTCCGGCTCGATCACGAGCAGCACCTGCCCGAACTCCACCGGCTCGCCGTTCTCGACGCGGATCTCGCGCACCGTGCCCGCCACGCCCGCGCGGATGGAGTTCATGAGCTTCATCACCTCGATGATGCACACCACCGTGTCGCGCTCGACGCGCGCGCCCGGCTCGACGAAGGCCGGTGCGCCCGGCGAAGGCGAGCGATAGAACGTGCCGACCATCGGCGCCTTGATCGCGGCCATGCCCTCGGGCACCGCGTTCCTCGCCGCCCGGCTCGCGGCCACCGGCGCGGGCGCCGGCGCCTCGGCGGGCTTCGGCGCGTCGGCGGGCGCGGCCTGCGGCGCGCCGGCGGGAGCCGCCGCGAAACCGCGGCCACCCTCCTTCGACAGGCGCACCTCGAGATCGCCGTACTTCAGGTGGAAATCGACGAGGTGCTCGTTGGATGAGACGATCTTCAGGAT
>DASUXK010000416.1:0-3121 GCA_036377935.1 Usitatibacter sp. | reverse complement strand
CGCCATCGCGAAGGCGCGCGCCGTGCTCGACGCGGCGAGGGTTCCCGTGACGGTGCAGGAGGCGATCGGCGCCGCCGCCGAGGAGATCGCCCGCGCCGCCGACGAGCTGCACTGCGACGGCATCGTCATGGGCCATCGCGGCCTCGGCGTGCTGAAGAGCCTCGTCATGGGCTCCGTGTCGGAGCAGGTCGTCCGGCTGGCGAAGGTGCCGGTGACGCTGGTGAAATGAGGGCGGCGTCAACCGCTGCCGGCCGTCCAGAGCATCAGGCGATACGTCCGCCGCACATCGACGTCCACGAATCCGCAACGGGCGTAGAGGCGTGCCGCGGGATTCTCGGGGTGCACCGTGAGGGAGACCTTGCGATAGCGGGAACGGGCGGCATCGAGGGCGGCGCGCATGAGCGGCTCGCCGTAGCCGCGATGCTGGAACCCGGGAAGCAGCGCGATGCCGAGCTGGGGCGTCTCGTCGTCGATGTAGGCGAGGCCGCGGCCGCCGGTGATGAGGCGCATCCAGCACGCGCCCGCGGGCCGGCCGTCCACTTCCGCCACCACGCCGACGTCGCCCTCGCGTCCCCATTCCTCTGCATAGATGCGCACCTCGGGGTGCTCGAGGATGGAGCGCGGGCGCAGCGGCGCGGGCGGCGGATCCCACAGCGCGACGTGGAAGACGTCCCAGAGGAACGCCTGGTCGGCGGGAACCAGCGGACGGAAGCGCAGCTCGGGCATCGAGCCCGAGCATATCAGGCCGTGCGCACCGCCTTCCCCGGCGCCGGCAGCGCCTTCGCGAAGAGCGCGTCGAGCATCGGGCGGTCCACGACCTCCCGCTCCATCAGCAGGTCGGCGAGCTTCCCGAGCGCCGTTCCCTCGGCCATCAGCGTCGCGCGAACCCGTGCGTGCGATTCCTCGAGCATGCGCGCGATCTCGCGGTCGATCTGCTGCGCCACCCGCTCGCTGCACTCGCGCCGCGGCCCTTCCTCGGCGAGATCGGGCAGGAACGGATTGGCGGGCGCCTCGTAGGTGGCGAGGCCCACGGCTTCGCTCATGCCGTAGCGCGTCACCATCTCGCGCGCGAGATCCGTGGCGCGCTGCAGGTCGTTCTGCGCGCCCGTCGAGACGTCGCCGCACAGGGCCTCCTCGGCCGCGCGCCCGCCCAGCAGCACGTCGAGCCGCTCGAGGAGCTCGCCCTTCTGCAGCAGGTAGCGGTCCGCGGTGGGCTGCTGGCGGGTGTAGCCGAGCGCCGCGATGCCGCGCGGGATGATCGAGACCTTCACCGGCTTGTCCGCCGCCGGCCGCCGCTCCGCGATCACCGCGTGCCCCGCCTCGTGGCACGCCGCGATGCGCTTCTCGCGCGCGTTCATCACGCGGTTCTTCTTCTCGAGGCCGGCGACGATGCGGTCGAGCGCCTCGTCGAAGTCGGCCATCGCCACCGAATCCGCGCCCGCGCGCGCGGCATGCAGCGTCGCCTCGTTCACGAGGTTGGCGAGGTCCGCGCCCGCGAAGCCGGGCGTCTTCGCCGCGAGCGCATCGAGGTCGACATCCGGCCCGAGCGTCACCTTGCGCACGTGCACGTCGAGGATCTGCCGGCGCCCGCGGATGTCCGGCCGGTCGAGTGCGATGTGCCGGTCGAAGCGCCCGGGCCGCAGCAGCGCGGGATCGAGGATCTCGGGCCGGTTGGTCGCGGCGAGCAGGATCACGCCGCGCGTGGAGTCGAAGCCGTCCATCTCGACGAGGAGCTGGTTCAGCGTCTGCTCGCGCTCCTCGTGGCCGCCGAAGGCCGCGACGCCGCGCGTGCGCCCCAGCGCATCCAGCTCGTCGATGAAGATGATGCACGGCGCGAGGGCTTGCGCCTGCGCGAAGAGGTCGCGCACGCGCGCGGCGCCCACGCCCACGAACATCTCGACGAACTCGGAGCCGGAGAGCGAAAGGAACGGCACGCCCGCCTCGCCCGCCACCGCCTTCGCGAGCAGCGTCTTGCCGGTGCCCGGTGCGCCCACGATGAGCACGCCCTTCGGGATCTTCGCGCCCAGGCGCACGTAGCGCTCGGGATGGCGCAGGAAGTCGAGCACCTCGACCAGCTCCTCCTTCGCCTCGTCCACGCCCGCCACGTCGGCGAAGGTGACGCCGGTCTGCTTCTCGACGTACACCCGCGCCTTGCTCTTGCCCACGGCCATGAGGCCCGCGCCGCCGCCCATGCGCCGCGCCACCCACGCCCACACCGCGACGAAGATCACCGCGGGCACGATCCACGAGAGCAGGCTGTAGAGCCAGAGGCTCTGCACCTGCCCGGAGAACGAGACGCGGGCCGCCTCGAGCTCGGCGACCAGGCCGGGGTCGGCGACGCGGATCGTCGTGAAGGGCCGGCCCGGCTTCGCGCCATCGCGGATGGCGCCGGTGATGCGGTCGTCGAGGACGGTGAGGTCGCCCACCTTCCCCTGGTGCACCAGCGCCTTGAATTCGCTGTAGGGAATCGTCTCGACGTTCTCCGGCACGAGGATCGTCCGCAGCACGAGCAGCGCCAGCACGACGGCGGCGATGTAGAAGAGCGGCAATCCGCTCCGCTCCTTCATGCCGCGCGCTCCATGATGTCGACGGAAAGCTCGCCGTCGGCCCGCGCCTGCACGCGCGTGCCCAGGCTCGCCGATTCCCGGGCGAGCATCGTGGCGAACGCGCGGACCTGCGAGTCGTCGGCGCGCTCGATGCGGAAACGGCGCAGCGCCATCGGCACGATCTCGAAGCGCAGCAGCCGTCCGCCGGCGTCGAACGCGGGAAAGTACATCGCGCGCATCTCGGGCTGGTACTGGCGATGCCCGCCGATGCCTTCGTAGTCGTTCAGGAAATCGCCGCAGCCGTAGAGGACGGGACGGCCGGCGTGCAGCTCGATGCCTTTCGGATGGTGCGACGAGTGCCCGTGCACCAGGTGCACGTCCGCCAGGTCGATGAGCGCGTGGGCGAACGCACGCTCGTCGCGGCCGATCCCGTAGCCCCAGTTGCCGCCCCAGTGGATCGAGGCGACGACGAGGTCGCCCGGCCGGCGATGGCGCGCGATCTCCCGCGCCACCTGCTCGACGGCCCGCGGCGCGAGATCGGCAAGGCGGTTCACGCCCGGGCGCCGGGGCGCCGC
>DASUXK010000415.1:0-2104 GCA_036377935.1 Usitatibacter sp. | reverse complement strand
TGGAAATCGAAGTCGGAGCCGTCGTCCATGGACAGGCCGACGCAGCCGGCGAGCTCGTCGAGGCGCCCGGCCCGCAACGCCTCCACGATGGCGTGGAGGGGCACGACGCTCAGCCCGGCGCGATGCAGCGTCTCGAGGTCGGCGGCGAAGGCCGCATGATCGTTGTCCCCGTAACCGGCGCCCGCGACGTGCATCCCATGCCAGGTGAGGATGGGCACGGCCGGTCCGCGAAGCCGGGAAAGGAGGGCGCGCAACATGTTTTCGATTGTAGCGAGGCGCGGGGGCGCCCTTGCGTGGAATAATTGAGCCTCGACTTCGCAACGCCCTCATGTCGCAGATCCTCTCGAACCTCAATCCCGAGCAGCTGCACGCGGTGACGCTGCCGCGCCGCTGCGCCCTGATCCTCGCGGGCGCGGGCAGCGGCAAGACGCGCGTGCTCACCACCCGCATCGCCTACCTCATCCAGTCGGGAGAGGTGAGCCCGGCGGGCATCCTCGCCGTCACGTTCACCAACAAGGCGGCGCGCGAGATGCTCACGCGCCTGTCGGCGATGCTGCCGATCAACACGCGCGGCATGTGGGTGGGCACGTTCCACGGCCTGTGCAACCGGCTGCTGCGCGCGCACCACCGCGAGGCGGAGCTGCCGCAGCTCTTCCAGATCCTCGATTCCGGCGACCAGCTCTCGCTCGTCAAGCGCCTCGCCAAGGCCCAGGCGATGGACGACGAGAAGTATCCGCCGCGGCAGCTCGCGAACTTCATCAACAACTGCAAGGAAGCGGGGCTGCGCGCGAACGCCGTGGAGGCGGGAGACGAATTCACGCGCCGCATGGTGGCGTTCTACGCGGACTACGACGCGCAATGCCGGCGCGAGGGCGTCGTGGATTTCGCCGAGCTGCTGCTGCGCACGTTCGAGCTGCTCACGCGCAACCTGGACCTGCTGCACCACTACCAGGCCCGCTTCCGCTACATCCTGGTGGACGAGTTCCAGGACACGAACAAGCTGCAGTACAAGTGGATCAAGCTGCTCGCCGGATCCAACGGCTGCGTCTTCGCCGTGGGCGACGACGACCAGTGCGTGCCCGAGGGAACGCTCGTCACCATGGCCGACGGCAGCCGCCGCCCGGTGGAACAGGTCCGCAAGGGCGACCGGGTGCTCTCGTGCTATGGGGCGGGAATGTTCCGCGCGGCCGAGGTCGTGGATACGCACGCGAGCCTCGCACGCGAGGGGCTGGTCGAGATCCGCACCTCGAACGGCCGGCGGCTGGTGAGCACGCCGCGCCACACGCACTTCGCCGAGCGCCGCCATGCGCGCCCGCGCGATCCGCGCGACGTCGTGGTCTCGCTTTGCGCGGACGACGAGGCCGGGCGCGTGATCCACTCGGTGATGGCCGCGAGCCGCTCGTCGGACTTCGACGACTACGGCGCGGCGATGCGGGAGGCGGAGCGCGCGATCGCCGTCGCGGGCGGCTCGATCCACCAGGTCGCGAGGCTCGGCGGCCGCTTCTTCGACTTCGTCCCCGCCATCCAGGTCGAGGCGGGCATGACGATGCTCGCGGAGGACGGGGGCGCGGATGTCGTCGTCTCCGTGCGCCGGCTCACGGGCGAGCGCCGCCGCGTGCACGACATCGACGTCTTCCCCACGCACAACTACATCGCCGGCGGGCTCGTCACGCACAACTCGATCTACCGCTTCCGCGGCGCCGAGGTCGGCAACATGAACGAGTTCGTGCGCGACTTCGGCGTGCAGGAGGTGATCAAGCTCGAGCAGAACTACCGCTCGCAGGGCAACATCCTCGACGCGGCCAACGCGATCATCGCGCAGAACAAGGCGCGCCTGGGCAAGAACCTGTGGACCTCCGAGGGCAAGGGCGAGCCGCTGCGCGTCTACGCGGCCGCCAACGACGAGGAGGAGGCGCGCTTCATCGTCGACGAGGTGAAGCAGCTCCACAGCGAGGGCATGAACCTCTCCGACATGGCGCTGCTCTACCGCTCCAACGCGCAGTCGCGCATCCTCGAGCACTCGCTCTTCCGCGCCGGCATCGCCTACAAGGTCTACGGCGGGCTGCGCTTCTTCGAGCGCCAGGAGGTCAAGCACGCGCTCGCC
>DASUXK010000414.1:0-2519 GCA_036377935.1 Usitatibacter sp. | reverse complement strand
ATGGTGACGGGAATGAGGTCCTGGGACTCGGCGGCGGACATGGACTACCTCGGTGGCGGATGGCGGAAGGGTTGGAAGATGGAGTCGATCGCGGATTCTTCAAGGTCGCGGCCGATGAAGACGATGCGGGTGCGCCGGTCTTCGTCGGGCCAGGCCGGGAGCCGTGCGGCAGGATACAACGTGTGCTGCACCGCATGGATGGCGAGCGGGCCGGGCTCGCCGCGCACGTGGACGAGACCCTTGAGCCGCAGGATGCGCTCGCCCAGGAGCTGCACGAGCGTCTCCAGCGCCGTTTCGAGGTCCTCGCGCTCGAAGGGTTCCTCGCCGGTCCACGCGAACGACCTGATGCGCGGATCGTGGCGCGCGGCAGCGGGAGCGCCCGCCCTGCGGTAGGCGCCGGCGTTCAGCCAGCCGCGCGCATCGGCGATGCGCCCTTCGCCGCGGTACAGGCCCGTGTCGAGGAGGAGCGCCGGATCGGGCAGGTCCTCGAGCCCCTTGCGCAGCATCCTCGCGCCCGGGTTCAGCGCGCGCAGCCGCTCCTCGAGCGCGGCGATGCGCGCCGCGTCGGCGCGGTCCGCCTTCGTGACCACGATGCGGTCGGCCATCGCGACCTGCTTCACGGCCTCGGGATGCGCGTCGAGCGTCGCCATGCCGTGCTCCGCATCGACGGTGCACACGACCCCCGCGAGGGAATAGCGCGCGGCGACGGCCGGCATCTCGATCAGCGTCGCGAGGAGCGGCGCGGGGTCGGCGAGCCCCGTGGTCTCGATCACGACGCGGCGGAAGGGCGCGACGGTGCCCGCCGCGCGCCGGAAATGCAGCTCGCGCAGCGTCCCCAGCAGCTCGCCCGCGACGCGGCAGCAGATGCATCCGCCGGGAAGCGTCACGATGTTCTCGCTCGAGGAGCGCACCAGCGCGTGGTCGATCGCGACCTCGCCCCATTCGTTCACGAGCACCGCGGTATCGGCGTAGCGCGGATCGCGCAGGAGCGCGTTGAGGAGCGTCGTCTTGCCGCTGCCGAGGAAGCCGGTGAGGACCGTCACCGGGGTGACGCCCCCGACGGGAGCGGTCGAAGGCACGCTCAGCCCTTGCGCCGCCGCGCGCGCGGGTGCGCCGCGTCGTAGACCTTCGCGAGGTGCTGGAAGTCGAGGTGCGTGTAGACCTGCGTCGAGGCGATGCTCGCGTGCCCCAGCATCTCCTGCACCGCGCGCAGGTCGCCCGAGGACTGCAGCACGTGCGAGGCGAACGAGTGCCGCAGCATGTGCGGGTGCACGTCCACCTCGATGCCGGCGGCCGCGGCGCGCCGCTTGATGCGCCGCTGCACCTCGCGCGGCGCGAGGCGCCGGCCGCTGCGCCCCACGAAGAGCGCCGCCTCGCCCGGCTTCGCGAGGCGCGCGCGCTCGGGAAGCCATGCGGCGATCGCCGCGAGCGCCGCGCGGCCCACGGGCACGATGCGCGTCTTCGCGCCCTTGCCCGTCACGCGCAGCTCGCCGCTCTTCGCGTCCAGCGAGGCGAGGTCGGCGCCCGTGAGCTCGGAGACGCGCAGCCCCGACGAGTAGGCGAGCTCGAAGAGCGCGCGGTCGCGCAGCCCGATCGCCGAGCCGTCGTCCTCCAGCGAGACGAGCCGCACCGCCTCGTCGGGCGAGAGCGCTTCCGGCAGCCGCCGCGGCGCCTTCGGGGGGCGCACGCCGATGCACGGATTCGAGGCCGCCTCGCGATGGCGCACCAGCCAGGCGTAGAACCCGCGCCACGCCGAGAGCACGCGCGCGAGCGAGCGCGGCGCGAGGCCCTTGCCGTGCAGCGCCGCGATGAAGCGCCGGATGTCGTGGCTCGTGAGGACGCGGGCGTCGCGGCCCTCGGCGAGCGATTGCAGCAGGCGCGTGTCGCGGTCGTAGGCGGCGAGCGTGTGCGCCGCGAGGCGCCGGCCGGTGCGCAGCCCCTCGAGATACCGCTCGAGGGCGCCGGGCTCGCTTCCCGGGGATTTACTCGGCGGCGCGCTCACGGACGGGGGTCACGTAGCGCCGCAGCGCGTGGCTCACCAGCTCGCCGATGCGCGCGAGGTAGAGCGTGCCCATCCCGGGATAGAAGCGCTTCGGATCCTCCGAAGCGAGGGCCACGACGCCGAACGTGGCGCCTTCGTGCGCGAGCGGCGTCATGGCGAAGGACTTGAGGTGCGTCGCGGCCTCGCCGAACCAGGCTTCGCTGTCGTAGACCGGATGGTGGCCGCAGTAGGGCGCCGCCATCTTCTCGACGAACTCGCGGATCTCGGGGCCCACCGTCGAGAACTCGCGCGCCTGCGAAACCTCCTCCGCGACATTCCACAGCCGCACCGCGACGTGGGGCACCGCGAAGTGGTCGAGGAGGTCGAGGTAGAGCGTGTCGAGCGCGGCATCGAGCCCCTGCGCGTCGATGAGGCGGCAGGCCAGGCGATGCACCTTCTCGCCCGCGGCGTCGTTCTCCTCGCCGAACTGGATCAGCTCGTGCAGCTTGTCCTCGAGGAGCTTCGCCTTCTCGCGCAC
>DASUXK010000413.1:0-2344 GCA_036377935.1 Usitatibacter sp. | reverse complement strand
CGCTTCAGGATCTCGTCGGAGATGAAGAGCTCGCCCGAGTAGTCGGTGGAGGCGACCCACAGGCGGATGATCTCGGCGCCCAGCTTGTCCGTCACCGACTGCGGCGCGATGACGTTGCCGAGCGACTTGGACATCTTGCGGCCCTGGCCGTCGACGGTGAAGCCGTGCGTGAGGAGCGAGTCGTACGGCGCGCGGCCGTCCATCGCGCAGCCGGTGAGCAGGCTCGACTGGAACCAGCCGCGGTGCTGGTCGCTCCCCTCGAGGTACATGTTCGCCGGATACTTCGAATCGGGAAGGCTGCGCAGCACCGTGAAGTGCGTGGTGCCGGAATCGAACCACACGTCCACCGTGTCGGTGAGCTTGCGGTAGCGCGCCGGATCGACGCCGAAATCCTCGCAGCTCGCGGCGAACCACGCCTCGATGCCGCCCAGCTCCACCATTCCCGCCGCCTTCTCGAGCAGGGCTTCGGTCTCGGGGTGCAGCTCCTCGGTCTCGCGGTCGAGGAAGAACGGCAGCGGCACGCCCCAGTAGCGCTGGCGCGAGAGCGTCCAGTCGGGCCGGTTCTGGATCATCGCGACCAGGCGCGAGCGTCCCCACGACGGGTAGAACGTCGTGTTGTTGATCGCGTGCATCGCGAGCTCGCGCAGCGTGCGGCCCTCGGTGCCGGGCTTGCCGACGTTCGCCGGGCGGTCCATGCCGATGAACCACTGCGTCGTCGCGCGGAAGATGATCGGCGTCTTGTGCCGCCAGCAATGCGGATAGCTGTGGCGCAGCGCCTCGGCGTGGAGCAGCGCGCCGCTCGCGCGCAGCGCCTCGAGGATCGGCTTCTCGGCCTCGCGCACGTTCATCCCGGAGAATTGCGGCACGTTCGCCTTGAAGCGGCCGGCGTCGTCCACGGGCTGGTCGAGCGGGAGCTGGTACTTCATGCCGACGTCGAAGTCCTCCGCGCCGTGCGCGGGCGCCGTGTGCACGAGGCCCGTGCCCGCCTCGAGCGTCACGTGGCCGCCGAGGACGATCGGCACCTCGCGCGGCTCGAGCGGGTGGCGGAAGGCGAGGCCCTCCAGCGCCACGCCCGAGGCGCGGCCCAGCACGCGTTTCGCCGTGAGGCCGTAGCGGGCGAGGCACGCCTCGCGCAGCTCCGCGGCGAGGATCAACGCGCCCTTCTCGGTGGCGACCAGCTCGTAGACGTAGTCCGGATGCGCCGCGATCGCCTGGTTGCCCGGGAGCGTCCAGGGCGTCGTGGTCCAGATCACGGCGGAGACGGGCGTCTCCTGCTTCTGCGCGTCGAATGCGGCCGCGACCGCGGCGGGATCGACGGCGGCGAATGCGACGTCGATCGCGCTCGAGGTCTTGTCCTCGTACTCGACCTCCGCTTCCGCGAGCGCCGAGCCGCACTCGATGCACCAGTTCACGGGCTTGAGGCCCCGGTAGAGCAGCCCGTTCTTCCAGATGCGCCCGAGCGCGCGGATCTCCGAGGCCTCGGTCGCGAAATTCATCGTCTTGTACGGATGCGCCCAGTCGGCCAGCACGCCCAGCCGCTGGAAATCCTTCATCTGCCGCTCGATCTGCTCCTCGGCATAGGCGCGGCAGAGCGCGCGCGCCTTGTTGGGCTCGAGGTTGCGCCCGTGCTTCTTCTCGATCTGGTGCTCGATCGGCAGGCCGTGGCAGTCCCAGCCCGGCGTGTACGGCGCGTCGAAGCCGGCGAGCGTCTTCGACTTCACCACGAGGTCCTTGAGGATCTTGTTGACCGCGTGGCCCATGTGGATGTCGCCGTTGGCGTACGGCGGGCCGTCGTGCAGGACGTACTTGGGCCGGCCCTGGCACTTCTCGCGCAGGCGCTCGTAGAGCGTGGTCTCCTGCCAGCGCGCGATCCAGCCCGGCTCGCGCTTGGCGAGGTCGCCGCGCATGGGGAACGGCGTCTCGGGCAGGTTCAGGGTGCGCTTGTAGTCGATCTTCGTGTCGTCGGGCATCGGGCTCTCATGGCCGCGCACGGAAGTACGCGCGCGCTTCTTCGCAATCCCGCGCGATCTGCGCGGACAGCTCCTCGAGCGAGGCGAAATGCGCCTCGTCGCGCAGCTTCTTCAGGAACTCGATGGAGACGCGGCGCCCGTAGAGATCGCCGCTGAAATCGAAGAGGAACGCTTCGAGAGTCGCCGGGCCGCCGTGGGTCACGGCCGGGTTGATTCCGAGGCTCGCCACTCCCTCGAGTCCGCGAGTTGCCACGCCGTGACATTTTACCGCAAAGATCCCCGCGACCGGCGCGCGCGCCCGCCCCAGGCGCACGTTCGCCGTCGGGAAGCCCAGCCCGCGGCCGCGCTTCGCGCCGTGCACGACGCGGCCGCAG
>DASUXK010000412.1:0-4006 GCA_036377935.1 Usitatibacter sp. | reverse complement strand
CGCGGAGCGCTCACCGTCGACGAGGATCTCGTGGGTCAGTGGAAGCGGCGGAACGCGAGCGTTCCGTTGGTGCCGCCGAAGCCGAACGAGTTGGAGAGCGCGAGCTCGATCTTCATCTCGCGCGCGGCGTTGGGCACGTAGTCGAGGTCGCACGCCGGATCCGGCGTGAGGATGTTCATCGTCGGCGGCGAGAGCTGGTGGTGGATCGCGAGCACGGTGATCAGCGCCTCGACGCCGCCGGCGGCGCCGAGCAGGTGGCCGTGCATCGACTTGGTCGAGTTCACCGCGAGCTTGCGGGCGTGGTCGCCGAAGGCGGCCTTCACGGCCGCCGTCTCGTTCGCGTCGCCCAGCGGCGTCGACGTGCCGTGCGCGTTCACGTACTGGATGTCTTCGGGATTGAGCCCGGCGATGCGAAGCGCGTTGGCCATCGCGCGGCGCGGGCCGTCCATGTCGGGCGCGGTGATGTGGTTGGCGTCGGCGCTCATCCCCATGCCGCAGAGCTCGGCGTAGATGCGCGCGCCGCGCTTCTTCGCGTGCTCCAGCTCCTCGAGGATGAGGATGCCCGAGCCCTCGCCCAGCACGAAGCCGTCGCGGTCCATGTCGAAGGGGCGCGAGGCGGTGGCGGGGTCGTCGTTGCGCTCCGAGAGCGCCTTGCACGAGCAGAAGCCGCCCACGCCCGACATGTTGACGCAGGCCTCGGCGCCGCCCGCGATCATCACGTCGGCGTCGCCGTACTCGATCATGCGGCCGGCCTCGCCCACGCAGTGCGAGCTCGTGGTGCAGGCCGAGACCATGGAGACGTTGGGGCCCTTGGCGCCGTACCGGATCGAGATGAGGCCCGCGACCATGTTGATGATGGTGCCCGGGACGAAGAACGGCGACAGGCGACGCGGCCCCTTGGCGATCATCTCGCGGATGTTCTCCTCGATCATCGGCAGCCCCCCGATGCCCGAGCCCACGACCACGCCCACGCGCTCGGCGTTGGACTCGTCGATCGCCAGTCCCGCGTCGTCGAGCGCCATCTTCGTCGCGGCCAGCCCGTAGTGGATGAAGGTGTCGGAGCGGCGCGTCTCCTTCACCGGCATCCAGTCGGCGGCGTTGAAGCCCTTCACCTCCGCGGCGATGCGCGTGGGCAATGCCGAGGCATCGAACTTCGTGATGGGACCGACGCCCGTCCTTCCATGGACGAGGTTGTCCCAGGCCTCGCGGACGGTGTTTCCAACGGGCGAGACGATGCCCAGCCCGGTGACGACGACTCTACGCTTCGACATGGTGTGGTGCGCGGCGCCCGACGCCGCGGCGCGCGGGACGGCTTCCCGCGGCGTTACTGCTTGACGTGGCCCTTGACGTAGTCGATGGCCTGCTGGACGTTGGTGATCTTCTCCGCCTCCTCGTCCGGGATCTCGCACTCGAACTCCTCCTCGAGCGCCATCACGAGCTCCACGTTGTCGAGGGAGTCCGCGCCGAGGTCTTCGACGAAGGAAGACTCGTTCTTGATGTCGGCCTCGGCGACCCCGAGCTGCTCGGCGACGATCTTCTTCACGCGGGCTTCAATGTTGTCCATCGACTTCCTCCAAGCGGATTCTGGTTTGGTGATGCGGCAAAAAAACGCGTAATTCTACCATAGCGGAAGGCCGCTTCCGGCCCCCCGGAACGCTCAATCCATGTACATCCCGCCGTTCACGTGCAGGGTCGCTCCGGTCACGTACGAGGCGGCCGGCGAGCACAGGTAGGCGACGGCCTGCGCCACGTCCTCGACCCGCCCCAGGCGCCCCAGCGGGACGTTCTCGACGAGCTTCTTCACCTGCTCCTGCGAAAGCGAGCGCGTCATGTCGGTCTCGATGAACCCGGGCGCGACGCAGTTCACGGTGATGTTGCGGCTGCCCACCTCCCGCGCGAGGGACTTGGAGAAGCCGACGATGCCGGCCTTCGCGGCGGCGTAGTTCGCCTGCCCGGCGTTGCCCGTGAACCCGACCACCGAGGTCACGTTCACGATGCGGCCGTCGCGCGCCTTCATCATGCCGCGCAGCACCGCGCGCGACATCACGAAGACGCTCTTCAGGTTCACGAGCTGGGTCTCGTCCCACTCCTCGTCCTTCATGCGCGCGAGCAAATTGTCGCGCGTGATGCCGGCGTTGTTCACGAGGATCGAGACCGGGCCGAACTCCGCCTGCACCTCGTCCACCAGCGCGGCGCAGCGCGCGGCGTCGCGCACGTCGAGCACCTTGCCCGCGCCCTTCGCGCCCAGCTCGGCGATCTTCGACGAGATCCCTTCGGCGCCCTTCTGCGTGGTGGCCGTGCCGACCACGATGGCGTTCGCGCGCGCGAGCGCGGCGAGGATCGCCTCGCCGATGCCGCGCGAGGCGCCGGTGACGATGGCGACCTGGTCCTTCAGCATGCTCCCCCCTTCGCCGCGATCGCGGCCTCGAGCGCCGCCGAATCCTGGATCGCGATCGCCTCCACCCCGGGGGCGATGCGCTTCACGAGGCCGGTGAGCACCTTGCCCGGCCCGCATTCCACGATGCGCGTCGCGCCGTGCTCCGCGAGGAAGCGCACCGACTCGATCCAGCGCACCGGATGGTCGAGCTGCTCGACGAGCGCCTCGCGGATGCGCGCGGGATCCTCGAACGATGCGACGAAGCGGTTGTGCACGACCGGCACCGCGGGAGCACGCAGCGCGACCTGCGCGAGGCGCTCGCGCAGCCGCTCGGCCGCGGGCTTCATGAGGCTGCAGTGCGACGGCGCGCTCATCGGCAGCATCACCGCCCGCTTGGCGCCCATCTCCTTCGCGGCGGCCATCGCGCGCTCGACCGCGCCGCGGTGACCGGCGACGACCACCTGGCCGGGCGAGTTGAGGTTCGCCGGCTCCACGACCTCGCCGCCGGTGGAGGCCGCGGCGCAGAGCTCGGGGAGCTTCGCGTCGTCCAGCCCGAGGATCGCCGCGATGCCGCCGGTGCCCTCGGGAACCGCTTCCTGCATGGCCTGCGCGCGGAAGCGCACGAGCGGCACGGCGTCGGCGAAATCGAGCGCGCCGGCGGCGACGAGCGCCGTGTATTCGCCCAGGCTGTGCCCCGCGAAGAAGGCGGGCATCGGCCCGCCGCGATCCTGCCACGCGCGCCAGCAGGCCACGCCGGCCACGAGCATCAACGGCTGCGTGTGGACGGTCTGGTTGAGCGCCTCGGGCGGGCCGTCGTTCACCATCGACCAGTAATCGATGCCGGCGAGGCGGCTCGCCTCGCGGAAGGTGGCCTCGACGACGGGATCGGCGCCGAAGCCCTTCATCATGCCGACGGATTGGGAGCCCTGTCCGGGGAAAACGATCGCGAGCGTCATGGAATCGGAAGTCAGTACTCGAGGAGCACGGAGCCCCAGGTGAAGCCGCCGCCCACGCCCTGCAGCAGCACGGTGTCGCCGCGCTTCACGCGCCCTTCGCGCACCGCCACGTCGAGCGCGAGCGGAACCGAGGCGGCCGACGTGTTGGCGTGGCGGTCGACGGTGACCACGCAGCGCGACTCGGGGATGCCGAGCTTCTTCGCGACGTGGGAGATGATGCGCACGTTGGCCTGGTGCGCGATGTAGCAGTCGATGTCGCCGATCCCGAGCCCGTTGGCCGCGAGCGCCTCGTGCGCGTTCTCCTCGAGCACGCGCACGGCGAGCTTGAACACGGCCGCCCCGTCCATCTTGAGCGTGGGATCGCCCTGCACCGCCCCGCCGCACACGTGGCCGGGCGTGTTGAGGATCCCCGCGTAACGCCCGTCGGCATGCAGGTGGCTGGAGAGGATGCCCGGCTTGTCCGAGGCCTCCAGCACCACCGCGCCGGCGCCGTCGCCGAAGAGCACGCAGGTGCCGCGGTCCTTCCAGTCGAGGATGCGCGAGAACACCTCGGAGCCCACCACCAGGGCGCAGCGATGCGCGCCCGAGCGCACGTAGAGGTTCGCGGTCGCGAGCGCGTACACGAAGCCCGAGCAGACCGCCTGCACGTCGAACGCGGCGCCGCGCCGGATGC
>DASUXK010000411.1:0-2173 GCA_036377935.1 Usitatibacter sp. | reverse complement strand
GGGCGCTACGTCGCCGTCGATTTCCATCGCGCCGGCGGCGTGCCGCAGGTGCTGAAGATGCTGCTCGCGCACGGTCTGTTGCACGGCGACTGCATGACGATCACCGGACGCACGATCGGCGAGGAGCTCGGTCGCGTCCCGGCCGAGCCGCGTCGCGATCAGGAGGTGATCCGGCCGTGGAGCACGCCGATGTACGAGGAAGGCCATCTTGCGATCCTGAAGGGCAACCTGGCCCCGGAGGGCTGCGTCGCCAAGATCACCGGCCTCAAGAATCCCGTCATCACCGGTCCCGCGCGCGTGTTCGATTCGGAGCCCGATTGCATGGACGCGATCATGGCCGACCGCATCAAGCCAGGCGACGTGCTCGTGATCCGCTACGAGGGCCCGAAGGGCGGCCCCGGCATGCGCGAGATGCTCTCGCCCACTTCGGCGCTCATCGGCAAAGGCCTCGGCGAATCCGTGGGCCTCATCACCGACGGGCGCTTCTCCGGCGGCACGTGGGGCATGGTCGTGGGCCACGTCGCCCCCGAGGCGTACGCCGGCGGCCCGATCGGCCTCGTGAAGGAAGGCGACTCGATCACCATCGATGCGCACCAGCTCCTCATCCAGGTGAACGTGCCGGAGGCGGAGCTCGCCAAGCGCAAGGCCGCGTGGAAGCAGCCCGCGCCGCGCTACACCACCGGCGTGCTCGGCAAGTACGCGAAGCTCGTCGGCAGCGCGAGCGAAGGGGCGGTCACCGGCTGAGCGGCGAATGGCGACGCCAATCTCCTTCGACCGGCTCGCCTCGCGCGCGGCCTTCGAGACCGAGCCGCCGGAGCACCTCTACCACTACACCGACCTCGAGGGCGTCGAGGGCATCCTCCTGTCGAAGTCGCTGTGGATGTCGAAGTTCACGGCGTCGAACGACATCTCCGAGATCACGCTCGCGATCTCGCAGTTCCAGAACTTCGTCGAGTCGCGGGTGGCGGCGCTCGAGGCCGACGAGGCCTCGTTCCTGCACGAGGCGGCCGCGCAGCTCGACAGCTTCCGGCGCACCAACATCTGCCTCGCGAGCTTCTGCGAGCAGCCGGACCTGCTGTCGCAATGGCGCTCCTACGGCAACGACGGGCGCGGCATCGCGCTGGGCTTCGACACCCGCGTGCTCCAGGACCTCGCCGAGCGCAACTCGCTGCGCCTGTGGAAGTGCGTCTACGACCCGGCGCTGCACGTGCGGATCTCGAACGACCTCCTCACGATGCTGCTCGAGTCCTTCCGCGCGGCGAAGCCGAAGAGCGCCGAGGAGCGGCGCGAGATCGTCGCGCAGTTCAACGCGACGTTCCTGCGCGTGGCGCCGGTGATCAAGGACCACCGCTTCGCCGAGGAGCAGGAGTGGCGGCTCATCTCGGCCCCGCTCGCCTTCGACCATCCGCGGATGATCGCGGTGTTCGGCGCCAACCACGCCTCGGTGAAGCTGAAGCTCCCGCTCGCGCCCGACGAACGCGAGGTGACGAACGTCGTCTCGCGCGTCGTCATCGGTCCCACGCCGCTCGATCCGCACAACGTGGCCGACGCCATCGCCGTGCTGTCGCGCCGCAACGGCTTCCGCATCGCCGACATCGGCTTCTCCGGCATTCCCTACCGGCGCACGGACCTCTAGTCAGCCGGCCGCCGCGCCGGCGATCGCGTCGATCCGCTTCATGACGTCCGGCGTGAGCTTCGCGATCACGTCGGCCGCCTTCATGTTCTCCGTCACCTGCGAGACGCGCGAGGCGCCGGTGATCACCGTCGAGACGTGCGGGTTGGCGGCGCACCACGCGATGGCGAGCTGCGGGAGCGAGCAGCCGAGCCCGCCCGCCACTTCGCCCAGCTTCGCGACGATCTCGTTCTTGCGCTTGTCCGTGAGGTCCTCCACGAGGAACTTCATGCGCGGAATCGCCCCGCGGCTGCCGGCCGGGACGCCCGAGCGGTACTTGCCCGTGAGGAGGCCCGAGGCGAGCGGGCTCCAGGTCGTGAGCCCCAGCCCCAGCTCGTCGTAGAGCGGCGCGTACTCCTGCTCCACGCGCGCGCGGTGGAAGAGGTTGTACTCGGGCTGCTCCATCACCGGCTTCCTCAGGTGATGGCGCTCGGCGATGTCCCACGCCTCGCGGATCGCTTGCGCCGGCCATTCGGAAGTGCCCCAGTAGAGCGCCTTGCC
>DASUXK010000410.1:0-4521 GCA_036377935.1 Usitatibacter sp. | reverse complement strand
GCGATGAGCTGGCGCTCGCCGATCGAGACCGCGCGCCCGCCGTGGGGATGCGGGATCTGCAGGTTCATCAGCACGTCCACGTGGTTCTCGAAGAACCCCGGGTTCTGCTTCAGGAATTCCGCGACGTCGTCGGCGGTGAGTGTGGGCACGTCCATCCTCGTTCTCTCATTCCGGGATCTCGATCTCGCCGTCGAAGACGCGCACGGCGTCGCCCGTCATCATAACGTTCGCGTCGTCCCGCGGCCAGCGGAGGAGGAGCTCGCCGCCGCGCGTCGCGACCCGCACCTCGCGGTCGAGCAGGCCGCGGCGGATTCCGGCGACGACGGCGGCGCAGGCCCCCGTGCCGCACGCGAGCGTCTCGCCCGCGCCGCGCTCCCATACGCGCAGCCGGATGCGCCCCCGGTCGAGGACCTGCATGTACCCCGCGTTCGTGCGCTGCGGGAACGCGGGATGGTTCTCGATGCGCGGTCCCTGCGTCGCGACGGGCGCGCGGTCGACGTCGTCGACGATCTGCACCGCGTGGGGGTTGCCCATCGAGACCACGCTCACCTCGACGCTCTCGCCATCCACGTCGATGCGGTCGGTCACGTGCGGCTCGGTCGCGCCGGTGAAGGGGATCTCGCGCGGCAGGAACCGCGGCGGCCCCATGTCGACGGTCACCTGCCCCGAGGCCTCGATGCGCGGCGCGATGACGCCCGCCGCGGTCTCCACGCGGATCTCGCGCCGCGCGGTGAGCCCCTCCTCGAGCACGAAGCGCGCGAAGCAGCGCGCGCCGTTGCCGCATTGCTCGACCTCGCCGCCGTCCGCGTTGAAGATGCGGTAGCGGAAGTCGTTCCCGGGCGAGGCCGGCTTCTCGACCACGAGGACCTGGTCGCACCCGATGCCGAAGTGGCGGTCGGCAATTCGGCGCACGCTCGCGGCCGAGAGCGCGACGCGCTGGCGCACGCCGTCCAGCACGACGAAGTCGTTGCCCTGGCCCTGCATCTTGGCGAACCGGAGCCGCATGGGCGCTATTTTCGCTTGTATGGCGAGGGCTCGCCGGGCGGGCGCGTCTTGAAGCGCTTGTGCGCCCAGAAATACTGCTCGGGCATCTCGAGCACGCGCTCCTCGATGAACGCGTTCATGCGCCGCACGTCGGCCGCGAGGTCGCCGGTCGGGTAGTCCTTCCACTCGGGATAGAACTTCACCACGTAGCCGTCGCCCACCTGGCGCGTGACCACGGGGATCACGGCCGCGCCCGTGAGCTTCGCCAGGCGCGGCAGCGTCGTGATGGTCGCGGCCTGCACGCCGAAGAAGGGCACGAAGACCGCGTCGCGCGGGCCGAAGTCCATGTCGGGCAGGAAATAGAACGGCTTGCCGCTCTTCACCGCGCGGATCACGTTGCGCAGCCCCTCCTGGCGGCTCACGAGGAACGGATCGCCGAAGCGGGTGCGCGCGCGCAGGAAGATGCGGTCCACGGCCGGATTCTTCTGGCGGCTGTAGACGCTCGCCGTGCCGGGCACCTCCCACGCCACGCGGATGCCCCCCATGTTGAGCCCGATGAAGTGCGGCGCCAGCACGATCACCGGGCGGCCCCTCGCGGCGGTGAGGTTCTCGATCCCTTCGACGTGGATCATGCGCTGCAGCTGCTCCTCGCTGCCCCAGACCATGACGCTCAGCTCGAGCGCGTTGCGGCCGAGCATCCGGAAGTGCCTGCGCCCCAGCTCCCAGCGCTCGCGCTCGCTCATCTTCGGGAAGCAGAGCGCGAGGTTGATGCGCGTGACGCGCCCGCGGCCGAAGCGGTAGAGGATCGAGCCCAGGCCCGCGCCGAGGGCGCCGATCCATCGCATCGGGAGGAAGTGGACGAGCCACAGGACGAAGAGCCCGAGCTGGGTGCCCAGCTTGCGCAGCAGCTTCACGGCGGGCGCGCCGAGGCCGGCGCGGACGGCGAGGGCGCCGGCGGCGCTCCCGCGGGCCGCTTGTAGCGGTTGTACCCCCAGAGGTACTGCGACGGGCATTCGCGCACCAGGCGCTCGACGTTCTCGTTCACCTTCCGCGCCGCGAGGTGGCGGTCGGTGGGAAGCGGTTCCTCGAGCGGATGCAGGTGCAGCCGGTAGCCGGCCGCGTGCGGCAGGCGCTCGGCGTAGCAGAAGACGATCGCCGCGCCGGTCGATTCCTGCAGGCGGCCGACGAGGGTCATCGTGTACGCGGGCCGGCCGAAGAAGTCGGCCCACTCGCCGTCGCCCTGCCCCGGCACCTGGTCGGGCAGCACCATGCTGCAGCCGCCGCGCTTGAGGTGCTTCAGCACCATGCGCACGCCGGCGAGGCTCGCCGGGGCGACGTTGGTGCCGTCGGGGGCCGCGCCCTGGTTGCGGCCCTCGCGCAGCAGCTGGTCGATCCAGAAGATCTTGTGCGGCCGGTACATCGCGAGGATCGGGAGCTGCGACACGAGATAACGGCCGGCCACGTCGTATGCGCCCAGGTGCGGCGCCACGAACAGGATCGGCCGGCCGTCCGCGCGCAGGCGCTGCACCGCGTCCCAGCCGATCGCCTCACGCACGAGGCCCACGATTTCACGGGAACGGAACAAAGCCCAGGCAATCTCGGTCGCACCCCTGCCGATTTCGGCCGCATTCGCGCGTGCGATTCGTCCGACATCGGCGGGGTTCGGCACGACGCCGCTCGCCTTCAGGTTGTCGAGGAGGCGGAAGCGATAGCGCGGCGAGAGGAGGAAAACCAGGTACCCGAGGAACGCGCCGAGGGCATGGTTCGCCCCGAGAGGCAGGCGGGCGAGCAGTCGGAAAAGCAGCTTCAAGCGGAGCGGACCGGGGCGGTACGGTCTTTGTTAAAATGTCGCGCTACTGCGACGGAGGGGCGATCCCGATGAAAAAGGAATTCCTGTTCACTTCCGAGTCCGTTTCCGAGGGCCATCCCGACAAGGTGGCGGACCAGGTCTCGGACTCGGTGCTGGACGCCATTCTAGCCCAGGACCCGCGCGGCCGAGTCGCCGCCGAGACGCTCTGCAGCACGGGCCTCGTGATGATGGCGGGCGAGATCACGACCAGCGCGGACGTGAACTACGCGCAGGTGGCGCGCGATGCCATCAAGCGCATCGGCTACGACAACACCGAGTACGGCATCGACTATCGCGGCTGCGCGGTGCTCGTCGCCTACGGCAAGCAGAGCCCCGACATCGCGCAGGGCGTGGACCACGCGCAGGACGATCCCCTGAACCAGGGCGCCGGCGACCAGGGCCTCATGTTCGGCTACGCCTGCGACGAGACGCCGGTCCTCATGCCCGCGCCCATCTACTACGCGCACCGCCTCGTCGAGCGCCAGGCGATGCTGCGCAAGGACGGTCGCCTGCCGTGGCTGCGCCCCGACGCCAAGAGCCAGGTGACGTTCAAGTACGTCGACGGCAAGCCGGCGGAAGTCGATACGGTCGTCCTCTCCACGCAGCACGCGCCCGAGATGTCCGACGGGCCGAAGATGAAGAAGGAAGCGATCGACGCGGTGATCGAGATGATCATCAAGCCGGTGCTGCCCAGGGAGTGGCTGAAGAACACCCAGTACCTCGTGAACCCGACCGGCCGCTTCGTGGTCGGCGGCCCGCAGGGCGATTGCGGGCTCACGGGGCGCAAGATCATCGTGGACACCTACGGCGGGGCGTGCCCCCACGGCGGCGGCGCGTTCTCGGGCAAGGATCCGTCGAAGGTCGACCGCTCCGCGGCCTACGCCGCGCGCTACGTCGCGAAGAACGTGGTCGCGGCGGGGCTCGCGCGCCAGTGCCAGATCCAGGTGAGCTACGCGATCGGCGTCGCGCGCCCGATCAACGTCACCGTGTACACCGAGGGCACCGGCGCGATTGCCGACGAGAAGATCGCGCAGCTCGTGCAGGAGCACTTCGACCTGCGCCCGCGCGGCATCGTGCAGATGCTCGACCTCCTGCGCCCGATCTACGCGAAGACCGCGGCGTACGGCCACTTCGGCCGCGAGGAGCCCGAGTTCACGTGGGAGGCCACGGACAAGGCGGCGCTTCTTCGTCAGGCCGCGGGCCTCAAGGGCGAGCACCAGCGGGCGATGGCGCCCGCCGAGTAGCGCTCAGCCGAAGTTTCGCGCGATCACCGGGGCCACGGCGTCCAGCGCCGCGGCCCTTTTCGCGATGGCGGCGAGCTTCGGCGTGCGCTTGGCGAACCAGAGGATGCCGGGGCGCCAGCGCGTCATCACCGCGAGGTAGAGGTCGATCGCGCTGAAGCGCTCGCCGAGGAACCACGGCGCGCGCGCGACCGATTCCACCTGCTGCCAGCACGCCTCGCGGTGGCGGTCGGTGCTCTCCTTCAACTGCCTCGCGCCTTCCTCGTTCGCGACCCACTTCCCCGGATCGTCGCCGTAGGTGAAGGTGGGATAGATCGCGGCGACCAGGAACACGATCCAGCGGTAGAACGCCGCGCGTTGCGCGTCGCCGGGCTGGGGAATGAAGCGCGCGCCGGGCTCGATGTCGTCGAGGTAGTGCAGGATCGCGAGGCTCTCGGTGAGCACGCG
>DASUXK010000409.1:0-10102 GCA_036377935.1 Usitatibacter sp. | reverse complement strand
AAGGAAAGGCTTGCGGCGGCAGGTGTGGTGTTCTGCCCGTTCTCTGAAGCGGTGAAGAATCATCCGGAGCTGATCGAGAGATATCTCGGCACAGTGGTGCCCTACACCGACAACTACTACGCGACGCTCAACTCTGCGGTGTTCACCGACGGCTCCTTCTGCTACATCCCGCCCGGCGTGCGCTGCCCGATGGAGCTCTCGACCTACTTCCGCATCAACGCGAAGGACACGGGACAGTTCGAGCGCACCCTCATCGTCGCCGACGAGGGCGCCTACGTGAGCTACCTCGAGGGCTGCACCGCGCCGATGCGCGACGAGAACCAGCTCCACGCCGCCGTGGTGGAGCTCGTCGCCCACGAGCGCGCGCACATCAAGTACTCGACGGTGCAGAACTGGTACCCGGGCGACAAGGATGGCAAGGGCGGCATCTACAACTTCGTCACGAAGCGCGGCGATTGCCGCGGCGCGCGCTCGCGCATCTCGTGGACGCAGGTGGAGACGGGGTCGGCGATCACGTGGAAGTACCCCAGCGTGCTGCTGCGCGGCGACGAGTCGGTGGGCGAGTTCCACTCGGTCGCGCTCACGAACAATTACCAGCAGGCCGACACCGGCACCAAGATGATCCACATCGGGAAGAACACGCGCAGCACGATCGTCTCGAAGGGCATCTCGGCGGGCCATGGGCAGAACTCGTACCGCGGGCTCGTGAAGGTGCTCCAGTCGGCCGACGGCGCGCGCAACCACTCGCAGTGCGATTCGCTGCTGCTCGGCGACAAGTGCGGCGCGCACACCTTCCCGTACATCGAGGCGCGCAACTGCACCGCCACCGTCGAGCACGAGGCCTCCACCTCGCGCATCGGCGAGGACCAGCTCTTCTATTGCCGCAGCCGGGGAATCTCGCCCGAGGACGCGGTATCGATGATCGTGAACGGCTTCTGCAAGGACGTGTTCAAGGAGCTGCCGATGGAGTTCGCCGTGGAAGCGCAGAAGCTCCTCGGCGTGAGCCTGGAAGGGAGCGTGGGCTGATGGACGCGAAGCGAACGATGCTGGAAGTGAAGGGCCTGCACGCGAGCGTGGAGGGCAAGGAGATCCTGCGCGGCGTCGACCTCGCGGTGAACGCCGGCGAGGTCCACGCGATCATGGGGCCCAACGGCTCGGGCAAGAGCACGCTCGCGCAGGTGCTCGCGGGACGCGAGAGCTTCGCGGTCACGGGCGGCGAGGCGCGCTTCCTCGGCAAGGACCTGCTCGCGCTCGCCCCGGAGGAGCGCGCCCGCGAGGGCCTCTTCCTCGGCTTCCAGTACCCGGTGGAAGTCCCCGGCGTGAGCAACGTGTACCTGCTCAAGGCGGCGGTGAACGCCGCGCGCAGGCACCGCGGACTCGCCGAGCTGGACGCCATGGAGTTCCTCAAGCTCGTGCGCGAGAAGATGAAGCTCGTGCAGATGCCCGAGGAGTTCCTGTACCGCTCGGTGAACGAGGGCTTCTCCGGCGGCGAGAAGAAGAGGAACGAGATCCTGCAGATGGCGCTCCTCGAGCCGCGCCTGGCGATCCTCGACGAGACCGACTCGGGCCTCGACATCGACGCGCTGCAGGTGGTGGCCGGGGGAATCAACACGCTGCGCGGCCCCGAGCGCGCCATCATCCTCGTGACCCACTACCAGCGCCTGCTCGGCTTCGTGCAGCCCGACCGCGTGCATGTCCTCTCGCACGGGCGCATCGTGAAATCCGGCGGGAAGGAGCTCGCGCTCGAGCTCGAGGAGCGCGGCTACGGCTGGCTGGAGGGCGCGCGCAGCGAGGCCGCGGCCGGGGAGCGTGCACGATGACGGTCCCATCCGCGGCGGCCTTCGTCGCCGATTTCGAGCGCGTCGCCGGGAGCCTGCCCGGCGCGGGCTGCGCGTCGCTGGAGCGCCTGCGGCGCGAGGCGCTCGCGCGCTTCGCCGAGCACGGCATTCCCACGCGCACCGAAGAGGACTGGAAGTACACGCGCCTCGTTGCGCTCGAGAAGGCCGCGTTCCCGATGGCCTGCGAATCCGCGGGGCTCGCGACGCGCGACGACCTGCGCCCGCTCGTGATCGGAGACCTCGGCGGGCATCGCCTCGTATTCCTGGACGGACGATACGCGCCCGCGCTTTCGGCCGTGGGAGCGCTGCCCGCGGGCGCCCGGCTGGGCAGCCTCGCCGATGCGCTCCACCGCGCCCCGGAAACGATCGAGCCTTTCCTGCGCGACCGTCGGCACCAGACGATCTTCGCGGCGCTCAATACCGCGTTCATGGCGGACGGCCTGCACCTGCACCTGGACCGCGGCGCCGCCATCGAGGAGCCGATCCACGTGCTCTACCTCACGACCCCGCGCGGCCAGGCGATCCATCCGCGCAACCTCGTCGTCGCCGGCGCCAATTCGCGCGCGACCCTGGTCGAGCACTACGCGGGAACCGGCGAGGGGCCATATTTCACGAACGCCGTGACGCAGGTCTTCGCGGCGGAAGGCGCGGCGGTCGAGCACTACCGCATCGAGCAGGAGGGCGCCCGCGCCATCCACGTGGGCGGCGTGCACGCCTCGCAAGCGAGGGCGAGCCGCTTCCTTTCCCATTCCGTGGCGTTCGGCGGCGAGCTCGCGCGCATGGACATCACGACCGCCTTCGACGGCGAGGGATGCGAAGCCACGCTCGACGGCCTGTACGTCGCGGGCGGCCGGCAGCACGTGGACCACCACACGCTCGTCGACCATGCGCGGCCCCACGGCACCAGCCGCGAGCACTACCGCGGCGTCCTCGACGGGACCGCGCGCGGCGTCTTCAGCGGCAAGATCGTGGTGCAGCCGGGCGCGCAGCGCACCGACGCGCGCCAGGCCAACCACAACCTGCTCCTTTCGGTGGGCGCGGAAGTGGACACCAAGCCGCAGCTCGAGATCTACGCCGACGACGTGAAGTGCAACCACGGCGCGACCGTGGGCCAGCTCGACGCGGCGCAGCTCTTCTACCTGCGCTCGCGCGGCATGGACGAGGCGGCCGCGCGCGCCCTCCTCACCCACGCCTTCGCGCGCGACGTGATCGAGCGCATCCGCGTGGCGGCGCTGCGCTCGCGCCTGGAGAAGCTGCTCCTCGCGCGGCTGCCCGGCGCGGCCATGGAGGCCGAGGCATGAAGATCGAACGCGAGGTGGTGGGCGTCCCGGCCCCCGTTGCCTTCGACCCGCTGCGCGCCCGCGAGGATTTCCCGATCCTGCGCGAGCGCGTGCGCGGCAAGCCCCTCGCCTACCTCGACAACGCCGCGAGCACGCAGAAGCCCGCGGCCGTGATCGAGACGCTCGGCGAGTTCTACCGCCACGACTACGCGAACGTCCATCGCGGCGTGCACGCGTTGAGCCAGCGCGCCACCGACCGCTACGAGGCGGCGCGGGAGACGGTGCGCCGCTTCCTCAACGCCGGCTCGGCGAGGGAGATCGTGTTCGTGCGCGGCACCACCGAGGCGATCAACCTCGTCGCGCAGAGCTTCGGGCGCGCGCGCTTCGGCGCCGGCGACGAGGTCGTGCTGAGCGCGATCGAGCACCACTCGAACATCGTGTCCTGGCAGCTCGCCTGCGCGGCGGCCGGCGCGCGCATCCGCGTGATTCCCGTCGACGAGCGCGGCGAGCTCGACCTCCACGCCTACGAGAAGCTCCTCGGGCCGCGAACCAGGCTGGTCGCCGTGACGCACATGTCCAATGCGATCGGCACCATCCCCCCGGTGCGCGGGATGATCGCGCTCGCGCACGAGCGCGGCGTCCCGGTGCTGGTCGATGGGGCGCAGGCGGTCTCGCACCTGCCGGTGGACGTGCGCGACCTCGATTGCGACTTCTACGCGTTCTCCGGGCACAAGGTCTACGGGCCGACGGGCATCGGCGTGCTGTACGCGAAGTCCGCGCTCCTCGAGGAGATGCCCCCGTGGCAGGGCGGGGGCGACATGATCCGCACGGTGACTTTCGAGAAAACCGAGTACGCGCAGATCCCGGCGAAATTCGAGGCGGGCACGCCGGACATCGCCGGGGCGGTGGGGCTCGCGGCGGCGCTCGACTACCTTTCCGCGTTCGACCGGGCGGCCGTCGCCGCGCACGAGCGCGACCTGCTCGAGTACGCGACCCGCCGCCTCTCGGAAATTCCCGGCCTCGCCATCGTGGGCACCGCCGCGGAGAAGGCGAGCATCGTCTCGTTCACCCTCGAAGGCATGCACCCGCACGACGTGGGCACCATCCTCGACGATGGCGGCGTGGCGATCCGCGCCGGGCACCATTGCGCGATGCCGCTCATGCAGCGCTACGGCATCCCGGGCACGGCGCGCGCATCCTTCGCCCTCTACAACACGAGGGCCGACGTCGATGCGCTGGTCGCCGGGGTCGAGGAAGCGCGGAGGCTTTTCGCATGACCGACGCGCTCCGCGAGCTCTACCAGCAGGTCATCTTCGACCACTACAAGAGCCCCCGCAACCGGCACGCGATCGAGCACGCGAGCCACGAGGCCGAGGGCCACAACCCGCTGTGCGGCGACAACGTGAAGATCTATCTCGACGTGCGCGACGGCGTGGTCCGCGACGCCGCCTTCGAGGGGGGCGGGTGCGCGATCGCCACCGCTTCCGCCTCGCTCATGACCGAGGCGCTCAAGGGCCGCAAGGTCGAGGAGGTCGAGCACCTCTTCGGCGAGTTCCACGACCTGGTGACGGGCGCGGAGCCCGGCGCGCGCGGCGATCTCGGCAAGCTCGAGGTGCTGGCGGGCGTGCGCGAGTTCCCGGCGCGCGTCAAATGCGCGACGCTCGCGTGGCACACCCTGCATGCCGCCCTCGGGAACCATCGCGGACGGATTTCGACGGAGTAGGAAAATGGACGAGCAACAGATGCGGGACAACGTGGTCGGCGCGCTTCGCACCGTCTACGACCCCGAGATTCCCATCAACATCTACGACCTGGGTCTCGTCTACGAGATCGACGTGAAGCCCGAGGGGCGCGTCGACATCCGCATGACGCTCACGGCTCCCGCGTGCCCGGTCGCGGGCGAGATGCCCGGCGTGGTCGAGGATCGCGTCATGCAGGTGCCCGGCGTGAGCGAGGTGCGCGTGGACCTGGTCTGGGACCCCCCGTGGGACCGCGGCATGCTCTCCGACGAGGCGAAGCTCCAGCTGGGGCTGCTGTGATGTCCGGCTGGGTCGATGTCGCGCGCGAAAGCGAGTTCCCGACGGGGACCTCGCGCTTCGTCGAGGTCGGCGGAATTCCCGTGGGCGTCTTCCACGTGCCCGACGGCTTCTACGCGATCGAGGATTGCTGCACCCACGACGGCGGTCCGCTCGCCGGCGGCGAGATCGAGGGCGACGTCGTGGTCTGCCCGCGCCACGGCGCGCGCTTCTCGGTGAAGACCGGCGAGGTGCTGGCCGCGCCCGCGTACGAGGATGTGGCGACCTTCGAGGTGCGCGTGGAGCGCGGCATGGTGCAGGTGCGCGCCGGATAGGCCGGCGCTTTCCGGAAGGAGTCGTTCGCATGGAACATCCGATGTACCCCGAATCGAGCGCCGAGCTCTCGCGCCTGCGCCGCGAGCTCGCGCCCGACGCCCTCGCGGCGTTCCGCGCCTTCAGCGAGAAGGTGTTCGCCGACGGCGCGCTGCCCGCGAAGACCAAGCAGCTGATCGCCGTGGCCGTCGCCCACGTCACCCAATGCCCCTACTGCATCCGCGGCCACACCGAGGCCGCGCTGCGCAACGGCGCGACGCCGCAGGAGGTCATGGAGGCGGTCTGGGTCGCGGCAGAGATGCGCGCCGGCGCCGCCTATGCCCACTCGAACCTCGCGCTGGACACGATCCGGCGATCGTCGGGGAAAGAGCGGGACGGCAAGCCGGCCTAGGCCGGCCGCGAGGGCAGGGCGATGTGCCCCGGCCTGCGGATGACCGCGCCGGCCCGCGCCGCGCTCGAGGACAAGCTCGCGCGCTCGAGCGTCGCCGAGCCGCGCGCGACGATCCTCTGGACCTCGGGCGCGCCGCGCAGCTCGATCGACCCCGCCACCGGAAAGTTGCGCGCCGAGCCGATGCGGCCGCCCGGCTGGCACGTCGCGGTCTACGACGGCGCCGATATCCCGGATGCGCAGAAGTGCGAGATCGACGGCCTGCCGTTCTGCTTCGTGCAGGGCGAAACCGCGCGGCGCCTCGACGGCGCGACGCTCGATTGGGCCAACGGCAGCTTCGTGGTGTCGCCGACGCGGCCGTGACCTAGGAAACCAGGGCCTCCCGCTCCTTCGCAACCAGCCGCGCGCCCTCGAACGCGAGGCTCGCGCGCGGATCCGCCACGACGACTTCCGCCGCCGGGGCGGCGGCCCGCGCCGCGGACGCGAACTCGGACCACGGGGCCGACGCGACGCCCATCATCTCGTGGAACTTCTCGTGGGGCGGATAGAGCACCACGCTGCGCGGCTTGAGCGCGGCGATGCCGCGCGCGAGGTCCGCGGTGAAGTGAAGCTGCATGCCGGCGAGGAGAATGTCGGTGCGCAAGCGCGATGCGATCTCCGTGATCTCCTCGTCGGTCATCTTCGTGTTGAAGCCCTCGTTGTAGTTGAGGATCGCCGTCCCGTCCGGCAGTTGCACGTGGAAGCCGGTGTAGGGCGCGTAGAACGGCGCCTGGGTGGCGCTGGTCCAGAACCACTTGAGCTGGGTCGTGTTCCCGCCGAGGATCGCGCGCGAGAAGGCGCCGGCGAGGTTGATGTCGCGGTGCT
The DNA here is from genome assembly GCA_036377935.1 of Usitatibacter sp. Taxonomy (GTDB): domain Bacteria; phylum Pseudomonadota; class Gammaproteobacteria; order Burkholderiales; family Usitatibacteraceae; genus Usitatibacter. The sequence continues at coordinate 3,384 of DASUXK010000409.1, read as the reverse complement.
TCCACGGGAAGGTCGTGATGCGGAAGCCGTGAGCCTCCACCGGCTCGTAATGCTTCGCGGCTTGCAGCTGCGCCTCCGGGATGCCGCTGCGGCGGCGCAGGAACCTGCACACGGATTCCGAGGAGACCACCGTCGCCCCGGTGCGCCGGACCACCCCGGGCGTGTCGAGGAAGTGCTCCTCGTGGCCGTGGGTGACGCATACCACGTGCGCCCCGTCGTAGTCCTCGATCGCCGACCACTGCGCGCCGCAATAGGCGCGGTGGAACGGATCGAAGAGCAGCATCCCGTTGGGCGCCTCGATCGAGAGGCTCGACCATCCGAAGTACCGGATGCGGATCCTTGCCTGGTTTTCCTGCATTTCCCGCTTCTCCTTTCAGCGCGCGACGGCCTCACGCGATCTCGAACGTGCCGTCGACTTCGACCGCGACCCCCGCCGGAAGGCTCGCCACGGCGACCGCGAACCTCGCGTGGGAACCCACCTCCTTTCCGAACACCTCGACCATGAGGTCGGAGGCGCCGTTGACGCACTTCGGCGCGTCGTTGAAATCCGGGGCCCCGTTCACGAACCCGCCGAGCCGCACCACGCGCTTCACGCGGTCGAGATCCCCGCCGCACGCCTCGCGCACCTGCGCGAGGAGATTCAGCGCGCACACGCGCGCGGCGGCATAGCCCTCCACGATGTCCAGGGCCGCGCCGAGCTTGCCGCGGTGGCGGATCTCGCCGTTCCACGCCGGCACCTGTCCGGAGACATGCACCAGGTTTCCGCTCACCACGAACGGGACGTAGTTGCCCACCGGCGCGGCGGCCTTCGGCAGCTCGATGCCGAGCTCGGCGAGGCGCCGCTGGATGCTTCCTGCCATTTCCGTGTTCCTCCTTCGCGAGAATGCGCTCACAAGCCGAAGTGGTGCGGCAGCCAGAGCGCGAGCGCCGGCACCATGATCGTGATCGCGAGCCCGATGAGCTGCAGCACGACGAACGGGATGATCCCGCGGTAGATGTGGCCCATCGTCACGCCGGGGATCTCGGCGCCCTTGAGGTAGAAGAGCGCGTAGCCGAACGGCGGCGTGAGGTAGGAGCTCTGCAGGTTCACGGAGATGAGGATCGCGAACCAGAGCAGGAAATCCTCCTTCGCCACGTGGCCTCCCAGGTCCATGTGCTCGAGGATCGGCGTGAAGACGGGCAGGATGATGAGGATGATCTCGACCCAGTCGAAGAAGAACCCCATCACGAAGATCACCGCCATCATGATGAAGATCACGCCCCAGGGGCCCACGCCCAGGCTGTCGAAGGCGTGCGTGATCACGTCGTCGCCGCCGAGCGCGCGGAACACGTACGAGAACGCGGTCGCGCCGAGGAAGATCATGAAGATCATCGCGTTGGTCTTCGCGGAGCGCTCGAGCACGTCCTTGATCACCGGCAACGTGAGGTTGCCCTTCGCGAACGAGAGCGCGATCGCGCCGAAGGCGCCGACGCCGCCCGCCTCCGTCGGCGTCGCCCAGCCGAAGAAGATCGAGCCCAGCACGAGCACGATCAGCGCCACGGGCGGGATGAAGCTCCTCGCGATCATCGCCGCGAGCTCGGCGAAGTTCGCCGGCCCCTCGTCCTTCGGCAGCGGCGGGGCGAGGCTCGGCTTGAACGCGCAGACGACCACGATGTAGACGACGTAGAGGCCCGCGAGGAGCAGCCCGGGGAAGACGGCCGCCGTGAAGAGCGCGCCCACGGAGACCGCCAGGAGGTCGCCCAGGATCACGAGCATGATGCTCGGCGGGATGAGGATGCCCAAGGTGCCCGAGGCGGCGATGGTCCCGGTCGCGAGCTCGGGCTGGTAGCCGCGCTGGAGCATCACGGGCAGCGCGAGCAGCGTCATCATGATGACCGAGGCGCCGACGATGCCCGTGGTCGCGGCGAGGATCGTCCCCATGAGCGTCACCGCCACCGCCAGCCCGCCGGGCACGCGCCGCAGCAGCACCTGGAGGCAGCGCAGCAGGTCGGTGGCCACCCCGCTCTTCTCGAGCATGGTGCCCATGAAGATGAACATGGGGATCGCCACGAAGATGGGCTTCTCCGCGACGCTGCCCCAGATGCGCGCCGTGATGTTGTAGAACTCGACGAACGCGAACGCGTCGAGATACCAGCCGATGAGCCCGAAGGCGAGCGCCGTGCCGCCGAGCACGAAGGCGACCGGGAATCCGGTGAACATGAGCGCCGCGAGCACGGCGAACATGAACCAGGGCAGTTGGCTCACCAGGTCCATGCGGGGCCCTTTCCGTCGGCTCGGATCATTCGGCCCCGTCGGGCGGCGCGCCGAGGCCGTCGTGCCCGGCGGTGGCCTTCGGCGGGCAGAGGTCCGGCCGCGCGAGCATCACGATGCGCTTGAGGAGCACGCTCACCGCCGCGGCGAGCAGCACCGTCATGCCGGCGGGCAGCGCGGCCTTGATGATCCAGCGGTACGGCAGGCCGGTCGCGGAGGACGACACCTCGCCCTTCAGCCACGAGCGGTGGGTGAGCTCGCCGCTGTAGTAGATGACGATCAGGCAGAAGGGAATGAGGAAGAGCACGCAGCCGGCGACCTCGATCCAGCAGCGCGTGCGCTGTCCCAGCCGCTCGCTCAGGATCTCGATGCGCACGTGCGTGTCGTGCACGTAGCCCAGGCCCAGGCAGAAGACGAAGAGCACGGTGTGCAGGTACCACTCGAGCTCCTGCAGCTTGCTCGAGCCCAGGGCGAAGAAGCGCCGGCTCACCACGTCGAAGAGGATCACGGCCACGAGCACGATCGCGCTCCACGCGGCGACGCGGCCGATGCCGACCACGGCCGCGCCGATGCGATCCGAGATCCTCAGGAGGGTGCGCATGGGGCGGGGAAGTGGCCGGGCCCGCCGTGGGCGGGCCCGTGCCTCACTCCTTCACCGAGCTCAGGTTGTCCCAGAGCTGGTAGTTCTTGTGGAACTCCACGTAGCCGTCGTAGGCCTTCTTGAAGTCGGGCGACTTGGCCGACTCCTCGGCCGCGACCTGCTCCCATGCCTTGCGCAGGGCCGCCATGATCTCCGGCGACCAGGAGTGGAGCGTCACGCCCTTCTTCTGGAACTCCTGCATCGCGGCGAACTGCTTCGCCTCGCCCTCGGCGATCGCCTGGCGCACGTTGTCGCCGCACATCATCTCCATCTGCGCCTGCTGGGTCTTCGACAGGCGCTTCCACTTGTCCATGTTGATGATGAGCTCGTAGAGCGTGGCCGGCTGGTGCCAGCCCGGGAAGTAGTAATGCTTCGCGACCTGGTAGAAGCCGAGCTTCATGTCCACGGCGGGCATGGCAAACTCCGCTGCGTCGATGGTGCCCAGCTCGAGCGCGGGGAAGATGTCCCCGGCCGGGATGAGCTGCGCGGAGAC
>DASUXK010000408.1:0-2099 GCA_036377935.1 Usitatibacter sp. | reverse complement strand
CGCGCCCTCGCCGAGGTCGCGCGCGAGCGCGGCGGCACGCTGCTCGTGGACGAGATCTACCACGGGCTCACCTACGGCGTGGACGCGCACACCGCCGCCGAGGTGGGCGAGGACGTCCTCGTCGTGAACAGCTTCTCGAAGTACTTCCAGATGACGGGATGGCGCCTGGGCTGGATGATCGCGCCGCCCGATTTCGTGCGCCGCATCGAGGTCCTCGCGCAGAACCTCTTCATCTCGCCCTCGACCGTCGCGCAGCACGCCGCGCTCGCCTGCTTCGCGCCGGAGACGATCGCCATCCTCGAGGAGCGCCGCGCCGAGCTCGACGAGCGCCGCCGCTTCCTCATCCCGGCCCTGCGCTCGCTCGGCTTCGGCATCCCGGTCGAGCCGGAGGGGGCGTTCTACGTCTACGCCGATTCCTCGCGCCTCGCGCCCGACAGCTTCGCCTTCGCCCGCGAGCTGCTCGCCGAGGCGGGCGTCGCGCTCACGCCGGGCAAGGATTTCGGCGCGAACGAGCCGGAGAAGCACATCCGCATCGCCTACACCCAACCCATCGCGCGCCTCGAGGAAGCGGCCGGGCGCATCGCGCGATTCCTCGCCGCCGGACGATGACCATGTGGCTCGACGCGATCCTCGCCTACCTGCACTTCACCGCGATCTTCGTCTTCTTCTCGTTCCTCGTAGTGGAGACGATGATGATGCGCTCGACGCTCGATGCCGCCGCCGTGCGCGTGCTGGGACGCGTGGACATCTGGTACTTCGGCGCGGGCGTCGCGGTCCTCGTCACCGGGTTCTCGCGCCTCGTCTGGGGCGCCAAGGGCGCCGACTTCTACCTCTCCGCGTGGCCCGTCTACGTGAAGGTGCTGCTCTTCCTCGTCGTGGGCGCGCTCTCGGTCGCGCCCACGTTGCGCTTCATCCGCTGGCGGCGCCTGTTCGAGCGCGACCCCGCGTGGCGCGTGCCCGACGAGGAGCGCCGGCTCGTTCGCAGGCTGATCATGATCGAGGTGCACATCGCCGCGGTGATCCCGTTCTTCGCGGTGATCATGAGCCGCGGCCTGGGCTACTGAAGCCGGCCCGCTAGTACTCGCGGAACACGTAGAGGCCCGCGCAGAGCGCGGCGCCGATCGCCCAGACGAGCCAGGTGCGCTCGACGAAGTAGGGATAGACCATCAGCGCCATGCCGAAGCCCATGGCGCCGAAGCGCGCCTGCTTCTTGCCGTACATGAAGGCGCCCAGGCCGATCACGCCGAAGGCGAGTCCGCCGAAGAGCGCGCCGGCCGGGGGCAGCTCCATCAGCCGAGCGCCTGCGCGATGTCGGCCGCGAGGTCCTCGACGTCCTCGATGCCGATGGAAAGCCGCACCAGGTCCGGCGGGCACTTCGTCTCCGGCCCCTCGACGCTCGCGCGGTGCTCGGCGAGGCTTTCCACGCTGCCCAGCGAGGTCGCGCGCTTGAAGACGCGCAGCCGCGCGGCGAACGCCCTCGCGGCGGCCTCGCCCTCGCGAAGCCGCAGCGACATCATCGCGCCGAAGCCGCCCTGCATCTGCCGCGCGGCGACCGCGTGCCCGGGGTGCGAGGCGAGGCCGGGATACAGCACGTGCGAGAGCTTCGGGTGCTTCTCGAAGCGCCGCGCGAGGTCCATCGCGTTCGCGCAGGCGGCCGCCACGCGCACGTGCAGCGTGCGCATGCCGCGCGCGAGGAGCCATGCCTCGAAGGGCCCGAGCACCGCGCCGCCGCCCGAGCGCACCTGGCGGATGCGCTGCCACAGCGCGTCGTCCTTCGCGCACGCGAGCGCGCCCGCGACGACGTCGGAATGGCCGTTGAGGTACTTCGTCGCCGAGTGCATCACGAGGTCCGCGCCGAGCGCGAGGGGCCGCGTGAGCACGGGCGTGGCGCAGGTCGAATCCACCGCGACGACGGCGCCCGCGTCGTGCGCGATGCGCGCGGCCGCGGCGATGTCGGTGACCTCCCAGGTGGGATTGGCGGGCGTCTCGATCCACAGGAGCCGCGGCTTCGCCGCGCGGGCGCGGGCCCCGAGATCCTCGAGCGACTCGTTGTCGTAGAAATCGACGGCGAGCCCCCACGAGCCCATGAATCCCGCGAT
>DASUXK010000407.1:0-17209 GCA_036377935.1 Usitatibacter sp. | reverse complement strand
CGATCGCCGCGATCGCCACGGTCGTGGTCGCGATCGCCGCGATCGTGCCGGTCGCCACCGCGCCATTCATGGCGATCGCCGCCCCGCCAGTCGTGACGGTCGCGGTCCCAACGGCGGTCGCGCCCCCCGTCCCAGTCGCCGAAGCCGATGCCCAGGCCGATCGTGGGCCCCGCGTAGTACCCCGGCGCGTATCCGTATCCGTAGCCGTAGCCGGGGACGTAGTCGTACCCGTAGTTGTCGTAGCCGTAGCCGCCGTAGTAGCCGCTGCCGTAGTAGCCGTTGTTGTAGGAGCCGCTGCCGTAGTAGCCGTTGTCGTAGCCGTAGCCGTTGTCGTAATAGCCGTAGTCGGCGCACGCCGAGGCGGCGAGCGCGACGCCCGCGAGCGCGAGCAGGGTGCGTTTCGAAAGGCCCATGTCGATTTCCTCCGTCGGATCCTCGATAGGTCCGCGCGAAGGGCCCGTGGTTCCTGCGGCGCAGCGCCGCGCGGGCGCTCATCGGATCATCGCGGGGAACGCTTTCGGGTGTCGGCATCGTCGGACATCCCTCTCCCTGCGGCGTCAGCCCGCGAGCGGAAGGGACGACGATCGGAGGCGAGGGCCACCGCGAGAAGCGCGGCGAGCATCGCGTGCAGCCACTGCCCCGGCAGGCCGCGCGAAGCGCCCATCGCCGCGAGGACGATGCCGAGCCCCATCTGCGCGAGGGCGAGCCCCGCGATCCATCGGCCGCCGCGCAGCGCCGCGACCACCACGATCGCGCCCACCACCGGGCCGAGCGCGACGTGCAGCGGCTCGAAGGCGAGCCGTCCGTGCATCGCGGCCGCGCTGCCCGCGGTGCCGAGCGCGGCCTCGATGAGCACGGCGAGGAGCGCGAGGCGTGTCGCCAGGGATGCACGGCTGCCGGGCCGCGACGCCTGGGCCGCGAGCGCCGCCAACGACGCGGCGAGCGCGATGCCGAGCACGGCGTTGGCGACCGTCACGCCGACATGCCGATATCCCGGCGTGTACGGCCCGATCGCGGCGAGCATCAGCGTGCAGAGCACCGCGGCCGCGAGGGGCGCACGCCGCGCGCACGGCACCGGACGCGCGCGCACGGCGAGCAGCACCGCCGCGAGCGCGGCGAGCCCCACCGCCGAGGCGCAGACGCGGTGCGCCAGCCGCGCGGCCGACTGCAGCGCGGGCGCGAGGAGGGACGAGGGATTGCCGCCCGCATCGAGCACCGTGCCCAGCCGCAGCAGCGCGCTCGCCGCGACCACGACGAGGGCGAACGCCGCGCCCAAGGCGGCGACGCGCGCGAGGCGCCGGTCGTTCAGCGCCGCGTCCACACGCACCGCGCGACCACGGCAAGGAAGAGGAGGCCCCCGATGATCGCGACGAGGCCGCCGAGGCCCATCACGCCCATGCCGATCACTTCCGGCGTCGAGCGCAGCACCTGCTCGGCGCCCGCCACCTTGCGCTGCACGCCGTAGCCGCCGGAGATCACCAGGCCCGCGATGTGCAGGAGCTGCCCGCCGCCGTAGATCCACGGCTGCCACACGGCGAGGCGCGAGGCGGGCGCGCGAAAGCCGAAGCGCGGCAGCAGCAAGTACGTGGCGCCCATCATCGCGAGCGTCACGCCCACGATGCAGCCGTGGTAATGCGCGGGAATGCGCACGTTCGCCCCGGAGATCGTGAACCCGACGAGGCCGCCCGCCGAGAAGAGCGCGAGGGAAGCGAGCAGCGCCGCGCGCAGCGGCCGCGCCTCGCGCGCGATCTTCCGGGTGCGCGCCACGCCCCACGCCACGGCGAGCGCGACCGGCGGAACGGCGACCGCGCCGCCGAAGCGCATGAGCCACGTCTGCAGCTTCGCGTGCTCGAGGGATGCGACCGGGTGCGCGAGGTAGATGTACGGCGTCACATACACCGAGGCCAGCGCCACGGCGAAGAGCAGCGCCACCAGGCGCGGGGAAAGCGGGATGCGCGCGCCGATCGACGAGGCGAGCCAGATCCACGCGACCAGCATGAGCAGCGTGTACGCGAACTGCAGCACGTGCCCCGCGCCCCAGAAGAGGAGCTCGTAGTAGGTCGCCGCGGGCAACGCGCGGTCGACCTGGGCGAACGAGGCGGCGAGCGCGAAGGCCGCCATCCCGGCCGCGACCATCGAGGCGTTGAGCCCGAGGCGCAGCGCCCCGTCGCCGGAGAGGGTGGCGCCCGCCGACCGGTACACCGCCATGCCGCGCGCGCAGGCGACGAGGATACCGAGCGCGAAGATCCCCAGGCCCGCGAGGAACACCGGCCCGTCGAGCACCGGCACGTAGTTCGACATGACGGGGACCGCGTCCTGCAGGAAGGGGGCCGCGGCCATCGTCGCCGCGCCGACCGCGGCGATCGCGAGCCCCGCGATGCCCGCGCCGATCGCGCGCGCGCCGCCCGCGACGCTCCAGAGCATCGCCGCGAACGCGAGGAACCACACGAGCACCGAGAGATCCACGTGCACCACGAGCGTCACGCGGAAGAAGTCCGCGACGCGCACGAGCGCGTTCACGCCCGGCGTGCGCGAGACGACGAGGAGCAGCGAGAAGATGCCGGAGGCCGCGAGCGCGGCGAGGCCGAGCGCGAGCCACGCGAGCGCGAGCTTGCGCCGGCCGTCCGCGGGCATCGCGAGGTCGAAGGAAGCGGCGCCGGCTTCGCGAACGACGCGCGGCGCCGCCGCGGCGGGATGCAGGGGCAGGTCATGCATGGCTCACCTCCTCGAGGATGCGCTCCAGGGCCCGCGCGTCGCGCCCGCACCACGCGAGGCGCACGCGGTCGCGGGGGACGGCCGTCCGCAACCGGGGCGCGCGCAGGCCCCGCACGCGCTCGATCGTCCAGCGGTCGCCCAGGCGGTACTCGCAGTCGTCCTCGCGGCAGCCGGCGACCACCACGGCGCGCGCGCCGCGACGCAGCGCGTATTCCACGAGCGAGGGCGGCACCATCGCGGCGCACTCGACGGCCACGCGCGCGACGCGGTGCCCGTCGAGCGCCGCATCGTTCGCGGCGGGCGCGCACGCGAAGAGGACCACGGGGCGATCGATCCGGCGCAGGCCCGCGTCGACCGATGCGCGCAGCGAATCCACCGCCAGCGCCGGCAACTCGATGCCCGAGACGAGCGGCGCCATGCGGCGGAACGGCGTGGACGAAGGACACGCGCCGGCGCAGATTCCGCAGGCGGCGCACAGCGACGGCAGCACCCGCGCTTCGCGCTCGTGCGGCCGCCCGTCGCTGCGCGGCGCCATCACCACCGCGCCGAACGGGCAATCGGCGGCGCAACGCGCGCAGCCGTTGCATTGCGCGAGGTCCACCACGGCTGCCCGCACGTCCGGGCCGCGAAGCAGCGGCAGCGCCAGGAGCAGCGCCATCGCGCAGGCTGCCGCGAGCCACAGCCCCGAGGGCGTGAACGCTTCGGCGAGCGCGTGCGGGAACATGTAGAACCAGTCGATCGCGATCGTCGCGGGCGTGGAGAACGGGTCGGCGGGCCCGAGGCTCGCGGCGGGCCACAGGAGCGCGAGCGCCGCGAGCGATGCGAGCGAGCCCGCCGCGAGCGGCGCGGGCGGCCACGCGCGCACGTGCGAGAGCCGCAGGAAATGCGCCCACGCGAGCGCCAGCGCGGCGAGCGGCACGCCGATGTGCACGAACACGACGAGCGAGAAGAACCGGTCCGTCATCGCCTCGCCGCCCACGAAGTCGCGCGCGAAGGCATCGAGGCGCCAGGGCGCGGCGGCGAGCCACTCCGCGCTCGCCACGGCGCTGAAGAGCGCGCGCGCGTCCCACGCGAGCCAGAAGCCGGTGATCCCCGCGATCCACGCGAGCGGCACGAGCGCGACGCCGGAAAGCCACGACCACGCCCGCCAGGCGCGGAAATGCCCGCGCGCCATCTCGCGCGCCAGGTGCAGGGCGGTGGTGAGCGCGAACGCGTCGGCCGCGTAGCGATGCACGCCGCGCGCGAGCCGCCCGGCGAGGTGCGGGTCCTCCGTGAGCGCCCTGCCCGACCGGTAGGCGCCCTCGACGCTGGTGTCGAACACCGCGTAGAGATAGATGCCGCTCGCGAGGCACGCGACGAAGAAGAGGAACGCGAGCGGGCCCAGGTTTCGCCACGGGTTCGCGCGCGGCGGGAACACCCGGTCGAACGCCGCGCCGATCGCTTCATCCCACCCTTTTGCGCTGGCGCTCATTTTTCAGGCGAGGAACCCGCAGAATCAGGAACGGAACTCGAACCCGCCGCGCGAGGCGACGTAGTCGATGACGAGCACGCGGCCCGGCGCGAGGTCCACCGTCGCCTGCGATTCGCGGCGGAACGCGCCGTCGGCGGTATCGGCGAGCCGCGCGCGGAAGACGTGGCGCCCCGCCGGCACGTCGAGCCGCCGGTAGATGCTGGAGGGCAGGTCGTGCCGCAGCCCCGAGGGCCGCGCGGAAATCGAATACAGCACGCGGCCGTCCATCTCCACCTCGACTTTCACGTCGCTCCTCTCGCGCGGGCAGTCGAGCGCGGCGCGCATGTTGGGCGCGAGCTTTGCCAGCTCCTCGGGCGTGCGCTCGCGGCACGCGTGCTTGCGCTCGCCCGCGTGGATGAGCGAGAGCTTGAGCACCGCGGTGTCCGGGGGCAGCAGCCGGTACGCCGGGGCGGACGAGAAGTAGCCGATGAACGCGGCGAAGGCCGCGTACGCCGGGACCTGCAGCAGCATCGAGCGCCAGGCGATCACGGCCGGCCTCCGAGCCGCACCATGTCCGCGGTCTCGCCGTAGGCGCGCGGGGCGAGGCGGAAGGCATCCGAGAAGCAGTCGTCGGCGGAAAGGCCATGCTCCGTGAACGCGGGCGCCACCGCCTCCACCATCGCGACCGAGCCGCACGCGTACACCTGGTGGCCCGAGAGGTCCGGATAGTCCTGCAGGATCGCCTCGTGCACGAGGCCGGTGCGGCCGTGCCAATCGTCGGCGTCTTGCGGCTCGGAGAGGACCGGCACGAACCTGAAGTTGGCGTGCTCGCGCGCCCATCCCGCCGCGAGCTCGGCCGCATAGAGGTCGGCGCGGCGGCGCACGCCCCAATAGAGGATCATCTCGCGCTGGATGCCGGTCGCGAACGCGTGCTCGAGCATGCTCTTCACCGGCGCGAAGCCGGTCGAGCCCGCGACGAAGAGCATCGGCTTGGTGCCGTCCTCGCGCAGGTGGAAGGCGCCCATCGGCCCCTCGAAATGCACGAACTCGCCCGGCTTCGCCTTCTCGAAGAGCCAGGTCGTGAATCGCCCGCCGGCGATGAGGCGCACGTGCAGCTCGAAGCGGCTGCCGCCGAGCCCCGGGCGCGTCGCGAAGGAGAAGCTCCTCTTCGCGCCGTCCTCGAGGATCACGTTGATGTACTGGCCCGCGTGCCAGCGCAGCGTTCCGCCCTCGTCCACGTCGAGCGTCACCTTCATCACGTCGCGCGCGAGGCGGTCGAGCGCCGCGATGCGCGCGCGGTACCGGTGCACCGGCGCGGGCTTCGCGCCCGCCGCCGGCTCGTAGAGGATCTCGAGGTCGCCCAGCGGCTGCGCGCAGCAGAAGAGCACCTTGCCGACCGCGCGCTCCTCCGTGGTGAGCGCGCTCTCCTGGTACGGCTCCATGCGCACTTCGCCCTCGAGGACGACGCCCTTGCACTTGCCGCATCCGCCGTTGCGGCACTCGAAGGGCATCGGCAATCCCTCGCGCAGTCCCGCCTCGAGGATCGTCTCGCCGCGGCGCGCGGTGACGATGCGCTCGTCGGGATGCACCGAGATCGCGAACTCGGCCGCGCCGGCGCGCGCGAAGCGCGGCGGGATCCACGGCATCAGGAAGAAGATGGCGCCGCCCGCCGCCACCAGCGCCCAGGTGGCCGCCAGTCCCCATTCGTAGATCAGCGGATACACGGGCAGGTAGAACCAGTCGATCGCGATCGACTGCGGCACGGAGCCCAGGTCCGCGGCGCCCTGCGAGAGCGCGGGCTTCACGATCGCGAGGCCCACGAGCATCGCGACGATGCCCACGGCGATGGGCCGGGGAGGCTGCGTGTTCGCCTTCGGCACGCGCTGGGTGTGGATCCAGAGCAGCGCCAGCACCGCGAGCGGCAGCCCGATGTGCATGAAGGAGAGCAGCGAGAAGAGCCGGTCGTTCACGCTCGCCGCGTCGAGGAAGTTGCGCGCGAGGGTGCCGTTGAAGATCGGCAGCGCATCCAGCCACTCGGTGGTCGCGGTCACCACGAACTGCGCGAGGCCGTCCCACGGCAGCATGTAGCCGTTGATGCCCGAGGCGTACACGAGGCCGAGGAGCGCCACGCCGCTCACCCACGAGAACCAGCGGAAGCCGCGGTGGTGGCCGAAGACGAAGTGGCGCGCGAGGTGCAGGAACATCGCGAGCACCATGCCGTCGGAGGCGTAGCGGTGCACCGAGCGCAGGATGCCGCCCGCCCACGGCTGCTGCGTCGTCAGCGCCTCGACGCTGCCGTACGCCGCCGTCACGCTCGTCTCGAAGAACGCGTAGAGGTAGAGGCCGCTCGCCACCACGATCCAGAGCTGGAAGTAGGCGATGGCGCCCAGGTAATAGAAGGGGTTCAGCCGCTCGCCGAAGAGCCGGTTGAAGAGGCCCTCGACGGCGAGGAACGCGCCCTGCGCGAGCTTCTGCGGGCCCTTCATCACGCGGACCTCCGCGCCCGCCGCCGCTCGCGGATGAGGAAGGCGAGGATCGCGCCGAGCACGATGGCCCCCGCCGCCATCTCCATGAAGAGCGCGTAGTCGAGGCGGTACGTGCCGGTGACGGGATCGTAGACGGTGCACACGAGGCGCACGCGCTCGAGCCAGTCGAGCGCCGAGCGCGGCGCGGGCGCCTCGCCCAGCACGAGCTCGCGTAGCGGCCCCACCAGCATCGGCAGCGCGAACGACTCGCCGTAGGCCTGCGCGTAGACGCGGCCGCGCGCATCGAGGATCGTCACCTGCGCGAGATGCTCGAAGCCGCCGGACTGCGGCGAATACGTGAAGCCCAGATCCTTCGCGAGCGCTTCGGGCACGCCCGCATCGGGCGTGAGGAAGGACCACCGCGAATCGTGGATGCCGTTCTCCCGCGCGAAGACCTTCATCGAGACCGGGTTGTCGGACGGGATGTTGAACCCGATGGAGACGACCGCGAACGCGTCGGCCCCCACCGCGCCGCGCGCCTCGGCCACGGCCCGCTGGAGGAAGCGCGTCGTAGTCGGGCACACCTGCGAGCAGCCGGTGTACACGAGGCTCACGACGAGCGGCTTGCCGCGGTAGTCGGCGAGCGAGACGCGGCGGCCGTTCGTGTCCGTGAACGCGTAGGCCGCGGGCTGCGAGCCCACCGCCGCGCGGCTCGCTTCGAGCGCGCGATGCGGGTCCACGGCGCCGTTCGCCGCGCCGGCCGCGGCGAGCGCGGCCGCGGCGAGGACGATCGCGGCGAGGCGCACGGCCGCCTCACGCGGCCCGGTCGGCGATCGCGGCGAAGAGCAGGAACGCGAGTTGCACGAGCGAGGCGTGGAAGCTGGAGAACGCCGCGCGCCGGACCGCGTCGCGCGGGGCCGCCGCGCGGGCGGTGCGCTCCAGCCGCGCGGCGGCGCGAAGGAAAAAGCCGCCGCCGGCCATGGCGCCGGCGGCGTAGATCGCGCCCATGCCCAGGGCCAGCGGCAGGAGCGACGAGGCGGCGAGGAGGATCGCGCTCGCGAGCACGGCCTGCGCGGCGCGCGCGTCGCCCGCGACCACGGGCAGCATCGGGACGCCCGCGCGTTCGTAATCCTCGCGGCACGCGATCGCGAGGCTCCAGAAATGCGGCGGCGTCCAGAGGAAGAGCACCCACGCGAACGCGAGCGGCAGCGGCGCGAGCGCGGCCGAGGGCGAGACCGCCGCGGCGCCGGCGAGCACCGCGAAGCTGCCCGCGAGCCCGCCCACGACGATGTTCATCCACGTGCGGCGCTTGAGCCACACCGTGTACACCACGGCGTAGAAGAACGCGCCGAGGAAGGTGTAGAGCGCGCAGGCGGGATTCGCGAGCCACGCGGCGGCGCCCGTCGCCGCGCCCACCATCGCGCCGATGAGCAGCGGCCAGCCGCGATGGTGCGCGAGCCGCCCGGTGGCGAACGCGCGGCCCCGCGTGCGGTTCATGCGCCGGTCGAGGTCCACCTCCACGAACTGGTTGAACGCGCCGGCCGCGGCGGAGGCGACGAGCACCGCGACCGCCATCGCGGCGACCGCGCCCGCCTCCGCCGCACCCGGCGCCACGGCGGCTCCCGCGACCGCGGTGAGCGCGATCGCGAACCCGATGCGCAACTTGAACAGGTCGAAGACGAGGGCCAGACCCCGATGGCCAGGCGTCAGCGACGTGGGGGCCAAACTCCGGTGGCCAGGCGTCAGCGATGTGGGGGTCAGACCCCGGTGGCCAGGCGTCAGCGATGTGGGGGTCAGACCCCGGTGACTAGGCGTCAGCGATTTTTTCATCATGGGGTCTGACCCCGGTTTTACTGTTCCCGGCTTTCCCATTCCCCGTTTTCATTTCAACGGCCAAACCGTGGACAGGTACTTCCAGTTCACGAAGTAGTAGAGGACGAACGACACCAGGAACACCATCGCGAAGGCGAACGTCCCCGGCGCGACGAAGCCGCGGATGCCGACGCCCGCGTGAGCCGCGGGCACCGCGGGCACGGGCGGCATCGGCGGCGCCATGCCCTCCCGCACCGGAACGCGCCGCGCCGCGGGCGCCTCGATGCGCTTGCCGAGGAAGATCGAGCACACGGTGATGAGGATGTAGCTCGCCCCGCCGATCACGGCGATCACGCCCGAGATCGCGGTGAGGCCCATCATGAGGAACGCGGTGCCGGGGAACTCGTAGGCGAGGGGATTGCCCGCGAACGTCATGTCCCAGTGGCGGCGCGGCACGCCCAGCGTCCCCGCGCCCATCATGAAGAGCGCGAAGGCGCTCATCCCCAGCCCGAAGAGGTAGGGCTGCCACTGCGCGAGCTTCTTGAACATGAGCTCGCGGCGGAAGAGCGTGGGAATGAGGAAGTACGTGATCGACATGAACGCGAGCGTCGTCCCGACCACCACCGTCGCGTGGAAGTGGCCCGGCACGTAGATGGTGTTGTGGATGATGAGGTTCAGCTGCTCGGTGCCCATCATCACGCCCGAGATGCCGCCCAGGAACCCGAAGCCGATGAGCGAGATGAACATCCCCGAGAACACGGGGTTGCCCCACGGCGCCTTCCTCAGCCACTCGAAGAGCCCGCGGTTGTAGCCCTTCTCGCGCTGCGCCACCTCGATCGCCCCCGGCACGGTGAGCCCGTGCACCATCGAGGCGAGCACGGCGAGGTACATCGCATAGCTCGTGTTGAAGATCTTCCAGTTGGAGGTGAGGCCGGGGTCGGCGAGCAGGTGGTGCGCCGAGGCGAGCTGCAGGAAGAAGATGTAGAGGAGGAACGCGCCCCTCGAGACGCGCTCGGAGAGCGGCTTCGCCCCGAACACGATCGCCGCGATCGCGTACCAGACCGCCACGTGCGCGGAGACGTTGATCTGCTGCGACGAGTGCCCGAACGCCCAGAACACCGTCTTGTACATCAGCGAGTCGATGTGGTCGATGAGCCCCAGCGACCACAGGAACGTCGGGATGAGGATGATCGCGCCCGAGGCGATGGTGAAGATCGCGATGATGCAGGCGGTCAACGCGCCGAAAGTGACGAGCGGGATCGAGCCGTTGTAGGTCTTCTCGGCCTTTCCGACGGCGAGCGTGCCGAGGAAGACGAAGCAGCCGATCAGCGCTCCCACCGCGAAGATGATGAGCCCCAGGTAGAACGACCAGTGCGCGCCCATCGGCACGTACGAGGTGAACATGACGCTGGAGCTGCCGCGGAAGACGGCCACGTTGTTCATGATCGCCCCCGCGACCATGAGCACGAAGCCCGCCCACGCCATGCGCGGCGTGGCGAGCCGGCACTTGAGCAGGGTCGAGCCCGCGAAGTAGAGCACCGCGATCTCGAAGAAGATGATCCAGAAGACCAGCATGTTCACCCCGTGCGCGGTGAGCACGAGGTAGAACCAGTCGGCGGGCAGCAGGTGCACCGCGGGCCAGCGGGTGAGCGTCACGAGGAGCGCGAGGACCCCGCCGAGGAGCAGGCACACCACGGCCGCCACGGCGTTCGCCTTCATCAGCTTCTCGGCGGCATCGTGGTAGACGAGGCCCGTCGCGGGGTCGGTTCGGAAGATGCGGTTCACGGCCATCGGGCTCTCCTCACTTCACCACGTAGAGGCGGCTCACCATCGTGTGGTGGTTGATGCCGCAGTACTCGTTGCAGACGATGCCGAACGTGCCCGCCCCCGTGGGCGTGAGGGTCACGATGTGCTCGTAGCCGGGGTGGACCTGGATGTTGATGTTCTCCGGCTGCAGCGAGAACCCGTGCAGGTAGTCCATCGACATGAGGTGCAGGCGATAGGTCTTGCCCGCCTCGAGCTCGAGCATCGGCCACCAGCTCCACAGGCGCGCGATGAGGTAGACGTCGGAGCCCGCCGGCGGGTGCACGACCGGGATCCTGAAGTCGGTCTCCTCGCGCACCTTGTACTTCGCCACCATCTCGTCGGCCTTCTTCTGGTAGTTCTCCGGCGTGTTGCGGTACGCCTCGTTGGCGAGGTTCTGCCGGCCGTAGATGTGCCAGTACGGCATCATGAAGAACATCACCAGGCACCACGCGAAGGCGATCGCGATCCACGTCGCCTCCACGCGGTCGAGCGGCTGCTTCCACCACAGGCGGTGCCGTACCGGGTCGATCGCGCTCATCTCTCTTCTCCTCCCTGGGCGGCGCTACTTCGCGACGGGGATGTTCACGATCTCCATGACGCCCCACACGATGTAGAGCACCGTGGGCATGGCGACGCCGATGAAGAGCAGCAGGAACGGGTTCTCGAGCAGCTGCTGCATCGCGGGGACGGGCTCGTCGTCGGGCAGCGCCTCGGCGCCCGCGCGCGCCGGCGCCGCGTCGTCGGGATCAAGCGCGGGGGTCTCGGTGCGGGACATCGCGTTCTCCTTTCACGTCGGGAAGGGTCCAGTCGAGCGCGCCCTGCCCCCAGCGAAGGAGGATGAGCGTGTCGAGGAGGGAAAGCGCTGCGGGCGCGGAGGCCGCGCGTCGCGGCTCGGCGTCGCGCGGGACGGCCGCGAAGGCCGCGAGCGCGAGGAGCGACGCGGCCGACACGAAGACGATGCGGTGCGACAAGCTGCGGGTCATGCGGGCGATCCTCGCGCTGCGCGATGAAACGCATGCTCGATCCGCCGCGCTCGCGACGCCTTGAACTGTTTCAAGGAAAGGCGAGCGGTTGCGGGCGAGCATGGGCCGTCCCTCGCGCACCGTCGCCGGAGGTCGCCGCCTTGATCCCGCCCGAACCCCCTCCCGTCGACCTGCGCGGCCTGCCGCCCCCCGAGCCGCTCGAGCGCATCCTCTCGGCGATCGCGAGCGATCCGTCCGAGCGCCTGTCCTTCCTGCTTTCGATGGAGCCGTTCCTCCTCTACGGCCTGCTGCGCCGCGAGCGGGTGCGCTGGCGGGTGCAGCGCGTCGAAGCCGGCGTCGAGCTCACCATCGAGCGCGGCGCGAAGAAAGCTTAAGGAACATCAAACAACCGCCCCGGCATCGGGACGACACTGGCGGGGACCGAAGTCCGTCCCCACAGGAGAAATCGTCATGTTCCGCCGTCGCACCCTCGCCCTCGCCGCCGCGCTCGCCCTGGTCTCGGGCGCCGCGCTCGCGCAGGGCGCGCACGAGGAGAAGTACCCGCAGAAGGCGCCCGCGCAGGAAGCCCCGAAGGCCAGCGGCGAGACCGAAGGCCACAAGGGGATCGTCTCGCCCGAGGAGGAAAAGTACATGGGCGGGCCCTCGCCGCTCGGGCACGTCGAGATGCACAACGACGTGAACCCGAAGGCGCCGCCGATGACGCAGCCCGAGTTCGAGCAGGCGCGCCAGATCTTCTTCCAGCGCTGCGCGGGCTGCCACGGCGTGCTGAGGAAGGGCGCCACGGGCAAGCCGCTCACGCCCGACATCACCCTCGGCAAGGGCACCGAGTACCTGAAGGTGTTCATCAAGTACGGCTCGCCCGCGGGGATGCCCAACTGGGGCACGTCCGGCGAGCTCACCGACGAGCAGGTGGACATGATGGCGCGCTACATCCAGCAGACGCCGCCCACCCCGCCCGAGTTCAGCCTCGCCGACATGAAGGCGACCTGGAAGGTGATCGTCCCGCCCGACAAGCGCCCGAAGAAGAAGGAGAACCCGTACAACCTGGACAACATCTTCTCGACCACGCTGCGCGACGCGGGCGAGGTCGCCCTCATCGACGGCGACACGAAGAAGATCATCACGATCCTCAAGACCGGCTACGCGGTGCACATCTCGCGCGTGTCGGCCTCGGGGCGCTACCTCTTCGTGATCGGGCGCGACGCCAAGATCGACATGATCGACCTCTGGATGAAGGAGCCCGCCACGGTCGCCGAGATCAAGGTCGGCCTGGAGGCGAGGAGCGTCGACACCTCGAAGTACAAGGGCTACGAGGACAAGTACGCGATCGCCGGCACCTACTGGCCGCCGCAGTTCGTGATCATGAAGGGCGACACCCTCGAGCCGCTCAAGATCGTGAGCACGCGCGGCATGACCGCCACCACCCAGGAGTACCACCCCGAGCCGAGGGTCGCCGCGATCGTGGCCTCGCACTTCAAGCCCGAGTTCGTGGTGAACGTGAAGGAGACCGGCAAGATCCTGATGGTGGACTACCGCGACGTGAAGAACCTGCGCGTCACGGAGATCCCCGCCTCGCTCTTCCTGCACGACGGCGGCTGGGATTCGACGCACCGCTACGTGCTCATGGCCGCGAACCAGTCGAACCAGATCGCGGTGGTCGACGCGAAGGAGGGCAAGCTCGAGGCGATCGTCGACGTCGACCGCATCCCGCACCCCGGGCGCGGCGCCAACTTCGTGCATCCGAAGTGCGGGCCGGTGTGGGCGACGGGCCACCTCGGCAGCGAGAAGATCTCGCTCATCGGCACCGACCACAAGAAGCACAAGGAATACGCCTGGAAGGTGTGCGAGACGATCGACGGCCAGGGCGGCGGCAACCTCTTCATCAAGACGCACCCGAACAGCAAGCACCTCTACGTCGACACGCCGCTGAACCCCGACGCCAAGATCAGCCGCTCGGTGGCGGTCTTCGACATCGCGAACCTCAAGGGCGGCTTCCAGGTGCTGCCGATCTTCGACTGGGCCGGCATCCACGGCGAGGCCGCGGGCCGCGTCGTGCAGCCCGAGTTCAACAAGGCGGGCGACGAGGTCTGGTTCTCGGTGTGGAGCGCGAAGAACCAGGAATCGGCGATCGTCGTGGTGGACGACAGGACGCTGAAGCCCAAGGCGGTGATCAAGGATCCGCGGTTGATCACGCCGACGGGCCACTTCAACATTTACAACACCCAGCACGACATTTATTAGCGGGAACGGTGTTCGGGCGGACCGAAGCCGGGGATCGCGAAGCGCGATCCCCCGGCGACCGCTCAACACCTCTTCGCGGTTTTGGTAGGCTATCGGTTCGCCTACCCGTCCGCGCCTTGCGCGGTCCGACCATGCAAGCGCACGCCGCGGCCGTGCCGCGCGCCCTCCGACTCGAGGTCGCCGGCAAGTCGCTTCAATTGCTGTACGAGATCGCCGGAGCCGCGCAGACCCAGGTGCCTTCGGCGGCCTTGCGCATTTCCGCCTCCGACCTGGAGTCGGCCTTCGGCGGGGCGGACGTCCAGATCGCGGTCGTCGCCGGCCGCGAGCTGCGCTACGTCTACGCCAACGAGAGCTACCGCCGGATCCGGCCCGACTTCGGCATGCTCGGGCGGACGTATCGCGAGGTGTTTCCGGAGGCGGCCGAAGCCGGCGCCGAGGCGCGGCTTCGCTCGGTGATCGACGCGTCGCAGGCCTGGATCGTGGACGATTACCCGACGCCGCTTCCGAACCGCGACCTGCCCGCCTGGTGGCAGGGCGAGTGCGCCCCCATCGAGATCGCCGGCACGGGACGGCCCGACGCGGCCCTCATCATCCTCTGGGAAGTGACGCATCGGCACGTTCACGGGTTCCGTCCCCCGCCGAAGAGCGAGGCGCGCCTGCGCATCGAGGCGGCGAAGGCGAAGCTGCGAGCGCAGATGACGTCCCTGGGGCTCGACGAAGACACCGGCTGGCGCATCTCCGAGCAGGTGCACGAGAACGATGCCGCGACGATCTGGACGCTGCGGCCGATCCACCTGCACCTCCCGTCGCCCGCGGGGCTGTTCGAGCAGGTCGAGTTCGACCGGATGGGAAAGACGACGCACGACGCTCCGTAGAGCGCAGCGCTCCCCGGGAGCCCACCTACGGCCATGGGCGGCCGAATCCCCCGGTGGACTCGAGGCCGATCGCCCAGCACCTCAGCCGGCCGCGCCCTCGCTCCCGTACCCGGCGAGGCGCTCCGCGTCGAGGATCTCGATGTCGCGGCCCTCGATGCGCACGATGCCCTCGTCTTCCAGCTCGTGGAGGATGCGCGAGAAGTATTCGGGCGTGAGGTTGAGGCGCGAGGCGACCAGGGATTTCTGCGCGGGAAGCGTGATGCGCGCGCCGCCGTCCTCGTCCTGCAGGCGCGCGAGGTAGCCGATCACGCGCTGCGTGGCCGAATGGAGGGTGAGCGCCTCCACGTCCCGCACGAGCATGTGAAGGCGCACCGACAGGCCCGCGAGCATGCGCCGGGCGAGCTTCGGGTCGCGGGCGATCTCGTCGAAGAGCGCGTCCTTGCCGACGTGCAGGAGCAGGGAATCGGCGAGCGTCGTCGCCGAGACCACGTAGGGCCGCTCCGTGAACATGAGGGCCTCGCCGAAGCTCGCGCCCGGCCCGATGATGTCCACGACCTTCTCCGCGCCGGCGGGCGTGCCGACGGTGAGCTTCACCTGGCCGAAGACGACGATGTGGAATCCCGCGCACGGGTCGCCGCGCTGGAAGAGGATCTGGCCGCGGTCGGCGCGGACCTCGCGGGTGCCCGCGGCGACGCGGTCGAGCTCCTCGGGCGAAAGATCGCGGAACATCGGCGCGTGCGAAAGCAGCTCGACGATGCGGGTGCGCGGATAGGCCGGCGGCTTCACGGTGGCGGTCTGCATGCCCTGATCTTCCGCGACGCTCGCTTCCCGCGCCTTGCGTCAAATCAAACGGCGACGGGCGGCGGCCGATAGATTGGGCGCATGGACCTCCTCACGTGGCTTCCCGCGGTCGCCGTCGCGCTTCAATCCCCCTCCCCCGCTTCCGAACCCCCGACTCCCGCCGACGTGCACCGCGCCGAAACCCTCGTCGTCTCCGCGGTCGCGAGCCGCATCGACGAGCCGCTCGACGCGACGCCTTCCACGGTGACCGTGATCGAGCGCCGGGAGATGGAGCGCTCGCTCGCGCGCGACGTGCGCGACGCGCTGCGCTACGAGCCCGGCGTTTCCGTCGAGAACGCGCCCGCGCGCTTCGGCCTGGGCAACATCAACATCCGCGGCCTGGACGGCAACCGCGTGCAGATGCTCGAGGACGGCATCCGGCTGCCCGACGCCTACAAGCTGGGCAGCTTCTCGAACGCGAACCGCAATCCCTTCGACACGGCGATGCTCTCGCGCATCGAGATCCTGCGCGGGCCCGGCTCGGCGCTGTACGGCTCCGACGCGCTGGCGGGCGTGGTGGCGATGAGCACGCTCGATCCGCGCGACGTGCTGCGCGAGGGCGCGCGCGCCGGCGGCTCCGCCGGGGTTTCCTACGGCAGCGCCGACCGCTCGATCCACCGCGACGGCATCTTCGCCGCCGATTCCGGCGCGGCGCAATTCCTGCTCGGGGCGAGCGCGGCCGACGGCCACGAGTTCGACAACCACGGCGAGGTCGGCGGCACGGGCAACGCGCGCACGCAATCCAATCCGCAGGATACGCACGGCACGTCGCGGCTCGCGAAGGTGGTCGTGCCCACCTCGTACGGGCGTTGGCGCGCCACGTACGAGCGCTACGACCGCCGCGTCGCGACCGACGTGCTGTCGTTGAATCCGCAGTCGCCGAAGACCGTGAGCCTCACCGGCGAGGACCTCGCGGACCGCGAGCGCTACAGCGTCGACGGCGAGGTGCGCGGGCTCCCGGGGATCGACCGGCTCTCGGTCCTCGTCTATCGCCAGCGCTCCTCCACCGGGCAGGACACCGACGAGGTGCGCGCGCACACCACCGCGCAATGCCTTTCGGTCAACGGCGACGTGAGCTGCCGGCGCGAGGCGCGCTTCACGTTCGACCAGGACGAGGTGGGCGTCACGGCGATCGCGCTCTCCCCGCTCGGCGCGCGCCAGCAGCTCGTGTACGGCGCGGAATGGCAACGCACGGACATCGACGAGATGCGCGACGGCCGGCAGACGAACCTGAACACGGGCACCGTCACGAACGTGGTGGGGACGGACGTGTTTCCCACGCGCGATTTCCCGAGCTCGCGGGTGGAGCGCATCGGCGTGTTCGCGCAGGACGAGATCGCGGTGGGCGGCGAGGCGACGGTGATCCCGGCGCTGCGCTACGACCGCATCTCCACGGATCCGCGTCCCGATGCGGCGTATCTCGCCTCCAATCCGGGGCGCACGCCGGTCGCCGTCAGCGACGATCGCTGGTCGCCGAAGCTGGGCGCGCTCGTGCCCCTCACCCGGGAGCTCACGCTCGCGCTGCAGGCGGCGGCGGGGTTCCGCGCGCCCTCGTACGCCGACGTGAACATCGGGCTTTCCAACCTGCCGCTCGGCTACACCGTGATCCCGAATCCGGATCTCAAGCCCGAGACGAGCCGCGGGCTCGAGGCGGGATTGCGCGGCAAGCACGGCGCGATCGACTGGTCGGTGACCGCGTATCGCACCGACTATCGCGACCTCATCGTCTCGCGCGCGCCGCTGCCCTGCCCCGGCGACCCGCGCTGCGTCGCGGGCGCGCCGATCACGTTCCAGTCGCAGAACGTGACGCGCGCGCGGATCGAGGGCATCGAGGCGCGCGTGCAGGCGGCGCTCACGCCTTCATGGTTGCTGCGCGCGGGCGCCGCGTTCAGCCGCGGCGACGACCTCTCCAAGGACGTGCCGCTCAACTCCGTCGATCCGGCGAAGGTGGTGGGCGGCCTCGCGTGGGCGCCCCCAGGTCGCGGCTATGGCGGCGAGCTGCACGTGACGTGGGCGGCCGGC
>DASUXK010000406.1:0-3414 GCA_036377935.1 Usitatibacter sp. | reverse complement strand
CACGGAGAGCACGGAGGACACGGAGAAAGGCAAAACCAGGAAAAGGGATCGAGTCGGCCCGAATAGGTGCACATTCCGAGGCCCCGATGCCCTTACCTCCCTGCCTTTGGTTTTCTCCGTGCCCTCCGTGCTCTCCGTGGTCTCCGTGTTTCCGCTTCAAGCCTTGCGCGCCTTCTTGGCGCGCTTCAGCACGGGAGCGGCCTCCGGAGGCGTGGCGAGCATCTTGAGCAGCTCCGCCTGGGCGGAGCGTGAGCGCGCCTTGCCGGGCTTCGCCCGCTTGTAGCTGCCGTCGGGCTGCATGTCCCACGCCTGGGTATTGTCCTCGAGGTAGGGCTTCAGGCCCTCGCGCACCACGCGGCGCTTGAGCTTCGCGTCGAGCACCGGGAAGCACAGCTCGATGCGGCGGAAGAAATTGCGGTCCATCCAGTCCGCGCTCGAGAGGTACACCTTGTCCTCGCCGCCGGCGCGGAAATGGAAGATGCGGCTGTGCTCGAGGAATCGCCCGACGATCGAGCGCACGCGGATGTTCGCGGAGAGCTTCGGGGTGCCCGGGCGCAGCGCGCAGACGCCGCGCACGAGGAGATCGACCTTCACGCCGGCGCGCGACGCCCGGTAGAGCGCCTCGATCACCTGCGGCTCGAGGAGCGCGTTCATCTTCGCCACGATGCGCGCGGGCTTGCCGGCGCGGGCGTAGCGCGCCTCCGCCTCGATCGCCTCGAGGATCCTCGCGTGCAGCGAGAAGGGCGAGCTCCACACGTGCTTGAGCTTGCCCGCCTTGCCGAGCCCGGTGAGCTGCTGGAAGACCTCGGCCACGTCGTTGCAGATCGGCTCGCGCGCGGTGAGGAGGTCGAAGTCCGTGTACAGGCGCGCCGTGCGCGCGTGGTAGTTGCCGGTGCCGAGATGGCAGTAGCGCACGAGGCGGCCTTCCTCGCGCCGCACGACCATCGCCATCTTCGCGTGGGTCTTGTGCCCGACCACGCCGTAGACCACGTGCGCGCCCACTTCCTCGAGGCGCGCCGCCCAGTTGATGTTCGCCTCCTCGTCGAAGCGCGCCATCAGCTCCACGACGACCGTGACTTCCTTGCCGTTGGCCGCCGCGTCGATGAGCGTTTGCATGATGACGGAGTCGGTGCCCGTGCGATACACGGTCTGCTTGATCGCGACCACGAGCGGATCCTGGGCGCCCTGGCGGATGAACTCGATCACCGGCGCGAACGACTGGAAGGGGCGGTGCAGCAGCACGTCGCCCTTGCGGATCGTGTCGAAGAGGTCGCGCCCCCTGGCGAGCGGCTTGGGCAACCCCGGCACGAACGGGGGGAACTCGAGGTCCGGCCGGTTCACCTGGTCCGGCACGCTCATGAGCCGCACGAGGTTCACCGGCCCCTGCACGACGTAGAGGTCGTCGCCCTCCAGGCCGAACTGCGCGAGGAGGAAGCGCGTCATCGATTCGGACATGCCGTCGGCCACCTCGAGGCGCACCGCGTCGCCGAAGTGGCGCTGCGGCAGCTCCCCCTTGAGCGCCTGGCGCAGGTCCTTCACCTCCTCCTCCTCGACGAAGAGGTCGGAATTGCGCGTGACGCGGAACTGGTAGCAGCCGAGCACCGTCATGCCGGCGAAGAGCTCGCCCACGTGCGCGTGCAGCACCGAGGTGAGGAAGATGAAATCGTTGGGGCCCTGCGCGGCCGACGGCGGAAGCTTGATCACGCGCGGCAGCACGCGGGGCGCCTGCACGATCGCCGCGCGCGAATCGCGGCCGAACGCGTCGCGCCCCTCCAGCTCCACGGCGAAGTTGAGGCTCTTGTTGAAGACGCGCGGGAAGGGATGCGCCGGATCGAGCCCGATCGGCGTGAGAACCGGCATCATCTCGCGGAAGAAGTAGTCCCGCACCCAGGCCTGCTGCGCGGCGTTCCACTCCGATCGGCGCAGGAAGCGGATGCCCTCCCTGGCGAGCGCGGGCAGGATCTCCTCGTTGAAGAGCCGGTACTGCGTCTCGACGATGCCCTGCGCGCGCGCCGCCACCTGGCGGAAGACCTGCAACGGCGAGAGGCCGTCGGGGCCCGTCGCGCCCGAGGCGAGCTTGATCTGCTCCTTCACGCCCGAGAGGCGGATCTCGAAGAACTCGTCGAGGTTCGAGGAGACGATGCACAGGAAGCGCAGCCGCTCGAGCGCCGGCATGGCGCGGTCCTCGGCCTGGGCGAGGACGCGGCGATTGAATTCGAGGGCCTGCAGCTCCCGGTTGAGGAAGTTCTTCGGTGAATGGGGCGACACGCGCGGGGAGCGAGCCTTGGGCTTCCTGGCCATGGAGCGTATGGGCGCTTCGTGACGGTGTCGTGACGGCCGGGAGCCGCGAAAGATCTGTGCGATACTCGGACGCCGGGCTCGTCACGGCGTCCCGCTTCACCCATGGAATATAACACCCTCGGCGCGGTCGACCTCGGCAGCAACAGCTTCCACCTCGCCATCGCGCGCGTCGCCGGCGAGCAGCTCTACCCGCTCGACTCGATGAAGGAGACGGTGCGGCTGGGCAGCGGCCTCACGGCGGACAAGCACCTCGACGACGAGGCGCAGGAACGCGCGCTCGCCGCGCTCAAGCGCTTCTCCGAGCGGCTCGCGGGCATGCCGCGCGAGGCGGTGCGCGTGGTCGGCACCAATGCGCTGCGCGTCGCCAGGAACGCGGGCTCTTTCCTGCGGCGCGCCGAGTCCACGCTCGGCTTTCCGATCGAGGTGGTTCCCGGGCGCGAGGAGGCCCGGCTCATCTACCTGGGCGTGGTGCACTCGCTTCCGATGTCGGGCCACAACCGGCTCGTCGTCGACATCGGCGGCGGATCCACCGAGTGCATCATCGGCAACAAGCTGCGGCCCAAGGCGATGGAAAGCCTCTACATGGGCTGCGTGAGCTATACCGCGCGCTTTTTCCGCGACGGACGCATCGAGAAGAAGGCGCTGCGCCAGGCGCAGATCGCCGCGCGCGAGCAGGTGCAGGCGATCGCCGCGCGCTTCGAGAAGACCGGATGGAAGGAGGCGGTGGGCTCCTCGGGCACCGCGCGCTCGATCGCGGAAGTGCTCGCGCGCAACGGCCAGGCCGACGGCAGCATCACCGCGGCCGGGCTGCAGTGGCTGCGCGAGGACCGCGTGCCGGTGGTCGCGGGCGGCGTGGCGATCATGTCGGGCGTCTTCGACGAGCTGGGACTCGAGGAAATGACGGTCGCCGAGGGCGCGCTTCGCGACGGCGTGCTGTGGGACCTCCTCGGGCGCGTGCACCATCGCGACATCCGCGAGGTGACGGTCGAGCAGTTCGTGCACCATTACCACGTGGATATCGTGCAGGCGCAGCGCGTGGCGGCGCTCGCGCAGGACCTGCTGCGGCAGCTGGACGGCGGCGCGGGCGACCTCGTGCCGCTCGCCGATTTCCTC
>DASUXK010000405.1:0-10505 GCA_036377935.1 Usitatibacter sp. | reverse complement strand
ACATCTCGCCGAAGAAGGCGCCCGGGCCCATGATCTTGAGGATGATCTCGCGCCCGTCCTCGTCGCCGATGAAGACCTTCACCTTGCCGGTCTGGATCATGAAGAGCGAGTCGCCCATCTCACCCTCGGTGAGGACGACGGCGTTCTTGGGGTAGCTCTTCTCCGTGGCGACCGCGCGCACGACGTCCAGCTCCCGGTCCGAAAGCTGGGTGAAGAAGGGCACCGCCTTCAGGGTCTGGGTCCGTTCTCCGATCACGGCACGCCTGGGTATCGCCTGCATGGCCCCTTTAAATACTCAAAATGCCCTTATTTGTCAAACTCTTAACGGAAGAAGCTCATATATCCCCTTAAATACAGGGACATAAGTGGGCCTGCGGGATGCGATAATCGCCCTTTCCGCCCCTTCCCGGGCAACAATTTCCGCCCCGATGACCACCCAACACTCCCGCGTGCTGATCCTCGGCTCGGGCCCGGCGGGCTACACCGCCGCGGTCTACGCCGCCCGAGCCAACCTCGAGCCCACCCTCATCACCGGGCTCGCCCAGGGCGGCCAGCTCATGACGACCACCGACGTGGACAACTGGCCCGCCGATGCCATGGGCGTGCAGGGCCCGGAGCTGATGGACCGGTTCCTCAAGCACGCCGAGCGCTTCGAGACGAAAGTCGTGTTCGACCACATCCATACGGCGAAGCTGGCGCAGAAGCCGATCACGCTCGTGGGCGACAGCGGGACCTACACGTGCGACGCGCTCATCATCGCGACCGGCGCCTCCGCCATGTACCTGGGGCTGCCCTCCGAGCAGTCCTTCATGGGCAAGGGGGTCTCGGGCTGCGCGACCTGCGACGGGTTCTTCTACAAGGGCCAGGACGTGTGCGTCGTGGGCGGCGGCAACACGGCGGTCGAGGAGGCGCTCTACCTCTCGAACATCGCGCGCCACGTGACCGTGATCCACCGGCGCGACAAGTTCCGCGCCGAGAAGATCATGCAGGACAAGCTCTTCGAGAAGGAGAAGGAGGGCAAGGTCGCGATCGAGTGGAACCACGTGCTCGCCGAGGTGCTGGGCGACGCGTCCGGCGTGACCGGCGTGCGGCTCGAGTCCACGGTGGACGGCAAGACGAAGGAGCTCGAGGTCACCGGCTGCTTCATCGCGATCGGCCACAAGCCCAACACCGACATCTTCGAGGGCCAGCTCGAGATGAGGAACGGCTACATCGTGACGAAGAGCGGGCTCGCCGGGAACGCCACCGCGACGAGCGTCCCCGGCGTCTTCGCCGCGGGCGACGTGCAGGACCACGTCTATCGCCAGGCGGTCACGAGCGCGGCGAGCGGCTGCATGGCGGCGCTCGACGCGGACAAGTACCTGGAAACCCAGGCGTGAACAAGCACGCGCGCGGCGCGCCGCGCGTGCCCCCGCCGGACGACGACATCGAGCTCTTCCGCGCCGAGATGCGCGGCGTGCGCCCCGCCCCGCCCGCCAACCGCGTCGAGCCGTGGCGCCCGCGGCCTTCGCCCGTCCCCGTGCAGCGCATCCGCGACGAGCGCGCCGTGCTCGAGGAGCTGGCGCGGCTCGGCGCCGAAGGCGACGACGCCGAGCTCGAGGACGACACGCTCTTCCTGCGCCCGGGGCTGCCGCGCGACATCCTGCGCAAGCTCCGGCGCACCCACTGGGTGATCCAGGAGCAGCTCGACCTGCACGGGCTCACGGGCGATGCGGCGGCGCTCGAGACCGCGGCGTTCCTCGCCGAGTGCCGCCGGCTGGGGCTGCGCTGCGTGCGCATCATCCACGGCAAGGGCCTGGGCTCGCACGGGCGCGAGCCCGTGTTGAAGCGCCGCATCCGCAAGCTCCTCATGCGCCGCGACGAGGTGCTCGCGTTCGTCGAGCCGCGCGCGATCCACGGCGGCGGGGGCGCGGTCGTGGTGCTCCTCGAGGCGTGAGCGGGACCGCCGCGCGATGAGGGCCGAAGCCGTGGTGCGCATCGCGCTCGCCCTCCTCGTCCTCGTCGCGGCCGCGATCGGGGTGGACGGCCTCGAGCGGCGCCTCGCCAATCCCGACGAGGGGCGCTACTCGGAGATCTCGCGCGAGATGGCGCTCACGGGCGACTGGGTCACGCCGCGCCTGAACGGCATCAAGTACTTCGAGAAGCCGCCGCTGCAGTACTGGGCGACGGCCGGCATCTTCCGCGCCTTCGGCGAGAGCGAGGTGACGGCGCGGCTCTACGTCGCGCTGTGCGGGCTGGCGACGATCCTCGTGGCCGCCTACGCGAGCCGGCGCCTGGGCTCGCCCGACACGCGCCGGGGCGCGGTGCTCGCGCTCTTCTCGAGCCCGTACTTCATGGCCCTCGGCACCATCGTGACGCTCGACATGGGCGTGACGCTGTGGATCACGGCGACCTTCTGCGCCTTCATCCTCGCCGAGCAGGCCTTCGAGCGGGGAAGGGGTTCGGCGCGCGCGTGGATCGCGGCGGCCTGGGCCTTCATGGCGCTCGCGACGCTTTCCAAGGGCCTCATCGGCGTGGTGTTCATCGGCGCGGCGGTGTTCTTCCACGTCGTGCTCCAGCGCGACTTCTCGGTGCTCAAGCGGCTGGGCTGGGCGTACGGAGTGCCCATCTTCCTCGCGATCGCCGCGCCGTGGTTCGTCGCGGTGTCGGCGAGGAATCCCGAGTTCGCGCATTTCTTCTTCGTCCACGAGCACTTCCAGCGCTTCCTCACCCACGAGGCGCGGCGGGTGGAGCCGTGGTGGTTCTTCCTGCCCATCGTCGCCTTCGGCTTCCTGCCCTGGACCTTCGCGATGCCGGCCGCGATCCGCGACGCGTGGCGCGCCGAGGCGGGGCGCCGCTTCCAGCCGCTGCGCGTGGCGCTCGCCTGGTCCGCGTTCGTCGTGGCCTTCTTCAGCGTCTCGGGCTCGAAGCTGCCCGCATACGTGCTGCCGGTGTTCCCGATCCTGGGCCTCGTGCTCGGCCGCTATCTCGCGCTCGCGCCGCCGCGGCGGCTCGCGCTGTGGGCGGCGCTCGGCGCCGCGCTCGCGCTCCCGCTGGCCATCGCCGCGCTGCAGATGGACCGTCGGCCGAGCGATCCGTGGAGCGCGCAACTGTACGCCGCGGCGCAGCCGTGGGTGATCGCCGGCGTCGCGGTGTACTTCGCGGGCGGCGCGGCGGGCGCGCTCCTGCTGCGCGCCGGCCGGCGCTGGCTGGGCGTGACGGCCATCGCGCTCGCCTGCCTCGGCGTGATCGAGTGCATCGAGGACGGCTACGAAGCGCTTGCGCCGCGCCAGTCCGGCTGGGCGGTCGCGCAGGCGATGAAGCGCCACCTCACGTCGGCCACGCGCCTGTACAGCGTGGACCATTACGAGCAGACGGTGCCCTTCTACATCGGCCGCACGATGACGCTGGTCGACTACCACGACGAGTTCGAGACGGGGCTCGAGGCGGAGCCGGACAAGGCGATCGAAGACCTCGACCGCTTCGCCGCCGACTGGCTGCGGCCGGGGGACGCGATGGCTATAATGCAGCCCGGCACTTTCGAAAGATTCCGGCGACAGGGCCTGCCCATGCAGGTGCTGCACGAAGACCCGCGCCGCGTCCTGGTCCGCAAGCCGTGACCCCTCTCACCTTCTCCCTCGTGCTCGCGGGCGTGCTGCTCAACGCCGGCGCGCAGCTGCTGCTCAAGGCGGGCACGCATCGCGTGGGCGAGTTCGCGTTCTCGATGGCGAACGTCGTGCCGGTGGGCGCGCAGCTCGCGCTCGACCCGTACATCCTCGGCGGGCTCGCATGCTACGTGGTGAGCGTGGTCGTGTGGATCCTCGCGCTCTCGCGCACGCCCGTGAGCGTCGCCTACCCGATGCTCTCCATCGGCTACATCGTGAACGCGCTCGCGGCGTGGGCGCTCTTCGGCGAATCGCTCGGCGCGCAGAAGCTCGCGGGCATCGGATTCATCGTGGTCGGCGTCGTGCTGGTCGCGCGCTCCTGAGAAAAGGGGTCGGATGGCCTTTCCCCGATCATGTCCCAGCAAACCTTTCCAAAGGAAAAGTAACCTGACCCCTTTCCTGCCCTTCGCGCGGCCGACCATCGACGAGGACATGATCGCCGCCGTGGCCGACACGCTGCGCAGCCGCTGGCTCGCCACCGGCCCGCGCGCGGCCGCGTTCGAGAGCGCGCTCTCCGGGCGCTTCGGCGGCCGGCCCGTGCGCTGCGTCACCTCGGCCACCGCCGCGATGGAGCTCGCCCTGGAGCTCCTCGAGGTGGGCCCCGGCGACGAGGTGATCCTGCCCGCGCAGAGCTTCTTCGCCACCGGCAACCTCGTCGAGCGCGCGGGCGCCACGGCGGTGTTCGTCGACGTGGAGCTGCGCACCCGCAACGTGGACATGGGCCAGGCGCAAGCCGCCGTCACGCCGCGCACGCGCGTCTTCATGCCCACGCACTACAACGCGCCGCTCGATCCCGCGCAGCTCGCCTCGTTCCGCGAGCGCCACGGCGTGCGCATCGTCGAGGACGCGGCGCTCGCCATCGGGTCGAAGGCCGCGGGGCGCGAGGTGGGCTCGACGGGGGACCTCGTCTCGTTCAGCTTCCACCCGAACAAGAACATGACCACCATCGAGGGCGGCGCGCTGGTGGTGAACGACGCGCGCGAGGCGGCGATCGTCGAGGAGCTGCGCTTCCACGGCATCCGGCGCCTGCCCGACGGCACGCGCGACGTGGAGCGCGCGGGCGCCAAGTACAACTTCTCCGATGTCTCGGCGCGCCTGGGCCTCGCGCAGCTCGCCCACCTCGACGAGTGGTGCCGCGCGCGCGAGCGCCTCGCGGCCCATTCCTTCGCGTGCCTCGCCGGCGACGACCTGCTGCCGCCGGAGCGGCTGCCGCTTGCGCCCCGCGACAATCCCGGCCATGGCTGGAACATGTTCACGATCCTGCTGCCCCTCGAGGAGATGGGCCGCACGCGCAAGGAATTCATCGACGCGATGGCGAGGGAAGGCATCGGCATCGGCATTTCGTACGAGGCGATCCATCTCACCACGCTCTTCCGCGCGAAGGGATTCGCCGAGGGGCGCTTGCCCGTCTCCGAGCGCATCGCGCGCGAGACCGTCACGCTCCCGCTCTACCCGGAGATGCGCGAGGCGGACGTGGAGCGCGTCTGCGAGAGCCTCGGACGCGTCCTGCGCGGCAAGGGGGCGCCGGCATGAGCGGCGCGCCGGACCTTTCGGTGGTGATCCCGGTCTACAACGAGGAGGCGGTGCTGCCCGCGCTCTTCGCGCGGCTCTACGCCGCGCTCGACGCGCTCGCCCTGCCCTACGAGGTGGTCTTCGTGAACGACGGCAGCCGGGACCGCTCGGGGGCGCTGCTGCGCGAGCAGTTCCAGAAGCGCCCCGACACGACGCGCGTGATCTTCTTCGCGGGCAACTTCGGCCAGCACATGGCGATCATGGCGGCCTTCGAGCACGTGCGCGGCCGCCGCGTGGTGACGCTCGACGCAGACCTGCAGAACCCCCCCGAGGAGATCGCGAAGCTGCTCGCCAAGATGGACGAGGGCCACGATTACGTCGGCTCGATCCGGCGCACGAGGCGCGATGTCGCGTGGCGGCGCTGGGCCTCGAAGGCGATGAACCGGCTGCGCGAGCGCATCACCCACATCCGCATGACCGACCAGGGCTGCATGCTGCGCGCCTACGACCGGCCCATCGTCGACGCGATCCGCGCCTCGCGCGAGGTGAGCACGTATATCCCGGCGCTCGCCTATTCGTTCGCGCACAACCCCGCCGAGGTGGAGGTCGGGCACGAGGAGCGGCACGCGGGCGAGTCCAAGTACTCGCTCTACAAGCTCATCCGCCTCAACTTCGACCTCGTCACCGGTTTCTCGGTGCTCCCGCTGCAGGCGTTCTCGATCTTCGGGATCCTCGTCTCCCTGGTCTCGCTCGGCGTGTACGTATCCGTGATCGCGTACCGCATCTACGCCGGCACCGGCAACGGCCTCTGGGTGATCTGGGACCGCGACATCCTGCAGTTCTTCCTCATCGGCGTGGTGCTCTTCGGCCTGGGGCTCATCGGCGAGTACGTGGGCCGCATCTACCAGCAGGTGCGCGAGCGGCCGCGCTATCTCATCCAGGCGCTGCTCGAGAAGAACGACTGATGCCGGCCCGGGCCGTGGTCTTCGCCTACCATGACGTGGGGGTGCGCTGCCTCTCGGTGCTGCTCGCGCACGGCGTGGAAGTGACGCTGGCGCTCACGCATCGCGACGACCCCCGCGAGACGATCTGGTTCGCGAGCGTGGAGCGGCTCGCGCGCGAGCACGGCATCGAGACCCTCGCGCCGGAGGCGGCGCAGCTGCCCGCCCTCGCCACCCGCGTCGCGGCGCTCGCGCCCGACTTCGTCTTCTCCTTCTACTACCGCCACATGCTCCCGCCCGCGATGCTCGCCGCCGCCCGCCGCGGCGCGTACAACGTGCACGGCTCGCTGCTGCCGAAGTACCGCGGGCGCGTGCCGGTGAACTGGGCGATCCTGCACGGCGAGCGGGAGACGGGTGCCACGCTGCACGAGATGGCGGCCCGGCCCGACGCGGGCCGCATCGTCGACCGCATGGCGGTCCCGATCCTCCCCGACGACACCGCGCTCGACGTGTTCCGCAAGGTGACGGTCGCCGCCGAGATCGTGCTCGACCGCTCGCTCCCGGCGCTGCTCGAGGGCCGCGCGCGCCTCGTCGCGCAGGATCTCGCGCAGGGCTCGTACTTCGGCGGGCGCAAGCCGGAGGACGGGCGCATCGACTGGTCGAAGGGCGCGCGCGGGATCCACGACCTCGTGCGCGCCGTGGCTCCCCCGTATCCCGGCGCGTTCACGACGATCGGCGGCTCGACGCTGCGGGTGCTCCGCACGCGAGTCGTCGAGGGCCGGGGCGACGCTCCGCGAATCCTCGCCGAAAGCGACCGCATCCTCGCGCGCTGCATCGACGGCGCCACGCTCCACATCCTCGAAGCCGAGCTCGACGGCCGGCCCCTTTCCGCAGCGCAATTCCTCGATCGGTACGGACGCGAAGGCGCCCGGCCCGGAGACCCGCAATGAAGAAACTCTGCATCCTCGGCGTGAACGGCTTCATCGGCCACCACCTCTCGAAGGCGATCCTGCGCCACACCGAGTGGGAGGTGTTCGGCATGGACATGAGCTCCGACCGCGTGTCCGACCTCCTGCAGCACAAGCGCTTCCATTTCTTCGAGGGCGACATCACGATCAACAGGGAATGGATCGAGTACCACGTCCGCAAGTGCGACGTGATCCTGCCGCTGGTGGCGATCGCGACGCCGGCCACGTACGTGCGCGAGCCGCTCAAGGTCTTCGAGCTCGACTTCGAGGCCAACCTGCCGATCGTGAGGAGCTGCGTGAAGTACGGCAAGCGCATCCTCTTCCCGTCGACCTCCGAGGTCTACGGCATGTGCCGCGACGAGCGCTTCGACCCCTACGCCTCGGAGCTCGTGCTGGGCCCGATCGACAAGCAGCGCTGGATCTATTCCTGCTCGAAGCAGCTCATGGACCGCGTGATCTGGGCGTACGGCTCGATGGGGCAGCTCGACTTCACCCTCTTCCGGCCCTTCAACTGGATCGGCGCGGGGCTCGACTCGATCCACACGGCGAAGGAAGGCAGCTCGCGCGTGATCACGCAGTTCCTCGGCCACATCGTGCGCGGCGAGCCCATCAAGCTCGTCGACGGCGGCGCCCAGAAGCGCGCTTTCACCTACATCGACGACGGCATCGCGGCGCTCATGAAGATCATCGAGAACGCGGGCGGGGTCGCGAGCGGGCAGATCTACAATATCGGCAACCCCGAGAACAACTATTCCGTGCGCGAGCTCGCCACCATGATGCTCGAGCTCGCGAAGACGTATCCCGAGTACCGCGACAACGCCGCGCGCGTGAAGCTCGTCGAGGTGAGCTCGGGCGAGTACTACGGCAAGGGCTACCAGGACGTGCAGAACCGGGTGCCCGCGATCGACAACACCATGAAGGACCTCGCCTGGGCGCCGAAGGTGGACATGAAGGGCGCGCTGCGGCACATTTTCGACGCGTACCGCGGCCAGCTCGAAAGCGCCCGCGAGCTCGCGGATTGAACTGGAGCGGGAAGAATGGAAGAAAAACCGAAGGTCGGCGTGGTGATGGGCTCCCAGAGCGACTGGGAGGTGATGCAGCACGCCGCCCGCATCCTCCGGGATTTCGGCGTGCCGTTCGAGCAGCGCGTGGTCTCCGCGCACCGCACGCCGGACGAGATGTTCGAGTACGCCGAAGGCGCGCGCGAGCGCGGCCTCGCCTGCATCATCGCGGGCGCGGGCGGCTCGGCGCACCTGCCGGGGATGATCGCCTCCAAGACCACGCTCCCGGTGCTGGGCGTCCCGGTGCCCACGCGCCACCTCGCCGGCCAGGACTCGCTCTATTCGATCGTGCAGATGCCGAAGGGCATCCCCGTCGCCACCTTCGCGATCGGCGAGGCGGGCGCGGCGAACGCGGGCCTCTTCGCCGTGAGCCTCTTGGCCGGCTCCGACACCGCCCTCGCGCAGAAGCTCGCCGAGTACCGCGAGAAGCTGCGCGAGCAGGTCGCCGCGATGCAGCTGCCCGACGTGCTGTGATCCTCCCCGGCCAGACGCTCGGCCTGCTGGGCGGCGGGCAGCTCGGGCGCATGTTCACCGTGGCCGCGCGCACGCTCGGCTATCGCGTGACCGTGCTCGATCCCGATCCGCACGCGCCCGCCGCGGAGTTCGCCACCGCGCACCTCGCGGCGCCGTACACCGATCCCCAGGCGCTCGCCGGGATCGCACGCACCTGCGCGGCCGTGACCACCGAGTTCGAGAACGCGCCCGCCGAGGCGCTCGACGCGCTCGCCTCGAGCACGCTCGTGCGCCCTTCCGGATCGAGCGTCGCGGTGGCGCAGGACCGCCGGCGCGAAAAAGGCTTTTTCTCCGAGCACGGGCTGCCCGTGGGCCGCTTCGCGGTCGTCGACACGCCGGCCGATCTCCCCCGCGCGCTCGGGCAGGTGCGCCTGCCCGCGCTCCTCAAGACCGCGCGCCTGGGCTACGACGGCAAGGGCCAGGCGCGCATCGACCGCGCCGGGGACGCGGCGCGCGTGCTCGCCGAATGGAAGGACGTGCCCTGCGTGCTGGAGGAGCTGCTTCCTCTCGAGCGCGAGGTCTCGGTCGTGCTCGCGCGCGGGGCCGACGGCGCGGTCGCGGTCTTTCCCGTGGCCGAGAACCGCCACGCGGGCGGCATCCTCGACGTGAGCATCGCGCCCGCCCGGGTGCCGACCGCCCTCGCGGCGCAGGCCACGGCGCTCGCCACGCACCTCGCGCAGGCGCTCGACTACGTGGGCGTGCTCGCCGTCGAGATGTTCGTCGTGGGGGGGAAGCTCCTCCTCAACGAGATCGCGCCGCGGCCGCACAACAGCGGCCACTACACGATCGACGCATGCCGCTCGTCGCAGTTCGAGCAGCAGGTTCGCGTGCTCTGCGGGCTTCCCCTGGGCGACCCGTCGCAGCACACGCCCGCGGTGATGGTGAACCTGCTGGGCGACATCTGGGGCGGGGGCGAGCCGCGCTGGGAGGCGGTCCTGCGGCATCCCGGCGCGCACCTGCACCTCTACGGCAAGCGCGAGGCGCGGCCCGGGCGCAAGATGGGGCACGTGACCGTCTGCGAGTCGACGCTCGAGCGCGCGCTGGATGTGGCGCTCGGGATCCGGCGCGAGCTCGGCATCGCCGACACCCCGGTTTGATCCCGTCCCGGAGAAGCCCCATGCAACTTGCCCTCCTCGCCGCCGCGACGCTCGCGGCCGCCACCTGCTTCGCGCCCGCGGGCGCATCGGCCGCCGCGGACGTGACGGGCTCGGGGCATGCCGTCACCGAAGAGCGGGCGGTGTCGGGGTTCCACGGCCTCGCGATCTCGGTCCCGTCCGAGGTCGATCTCCGGCAGGGCGCCTCCGAGGGCCTCGCGCTCACCGCCGACGACAACGTCCTCCCACGCATCCGCACGTTCGTCGATGCGCAGGGCGTGCTCGAGGTGCGTTTCCCGCGCAACGTGATCGTGCGCCCGCGCACGCCCATCCGCATCTCCGTGCACGCGAAGCGGATCGACTCGATCGCGCTCGCCGGGCACGTGCGGCTGGAGTCGGGCGCGCTGCGCGCCGATCGGCTGAAGGTGAACCTCGCCGGCGATGCGGGGATCGCGCTGCCGGACCTCGAGACCGATTCTCTCGTGGTGCACACGAGCGGCCATTCGCACGTCATGGCGGCCGGCAAGGCCGATGCCCTCGACCTCGGAATCGCGGGCTCGGGCGAGGCGAACCTCGCGCGCCTCGCCGCGCGCCGGGCCGCCGTGCGCATCGCGGGCTCCGCCGAGGTCGCGGCATGGGCGCGCGAGCGGCTGGAAGTGCGCATCACGGGCTCCGGCGCGGTGCGCTATTTCGGCGATCCGCAGGTGCGCAAGCGCATCGCCGGCTCGGGCCGCGTCGAGCGGCTGGGCGACTCCCCGCCGTGATCCTTTCG
>DASUXK010000404.1:0-2118 GCA_036377935.1 Usitatibacter sp. | reverse complement strand
GGCGCGGACCGCCCGGGCCATCGCCTCGCTCGTCACGCGCATGTCGGCGAATCCGCCGGCCACGACGAGGTGCGTCACGCGCTCCGGATGCTCGGCGGCGAGGCGGATCGCGGTCATCGCGGTGGCGGAGATGCCGATCACCGCGGCGCGATCGGCGCCCGCCGCGTCGAGCACCGCGAGGAAATCGCGGTAGTAATGCTCGAAGCTGTACGCCTCCTGGCCGCGCGGCCGGTCGGAGCGCCCGTTGCCGCGGCTGTCCATGACCAGCACGCGGAAGTGGCGCGACAGGTACGGCACCACGGCCTTGAGGAACCCGGCGTGCACGACCTGGTAGACCGGCGCGAACGCGAGCCACGGGCCCGAATCGCCCCACACGCCGTACCAGAGCTTCACGCCTTCGCGGTCCACGTGTCCCTCGCGCACCGGGCTCGCCGTGGCGAAGGGCGCGCGCGCGGATTCGGGCAGGCGGCCGCCCTCGGGCAGCTCGCCCACCTCGGTGCGGAAGCGCGCGGGCCGCACGTCGTCCTTCATGGTCAGGCGGCCTTGCGCCGCGCGCGCGGCGCGGCCTTCGCCGTGCGCGCCACGCGCGCATCGAGGTCCTCGAGGAGCTTCTCCATCGCGTCGAGCGCGGCGCGGTGGCGCGCGCCCTCCTCGCGATCGCCGAGGAGATCCGAGAATTCCATGCCGACCCAGAACTCGTAGATCCAGGTCGCGGCGACCTCGGGCGTGATGGGCGCGGGAAGCGCGACGCCGGCCGCCTCGAGGGCGGCGAACGCCTCGCGCACGCCCTCGCGCACCAGGTCCTTCCAGGCGTTGAAGCGCGGCAGCAGCTTCGCCCGCAGGCCTGGATTGGAGAAGCTCGCCGCCCACAGCTCGCCCTGCACGCGCACGAATCCGGACGCGAGGTCCGAGCGGTAGAAGCGCCGCGCCTGCGCCCACTTCTCGGCGAAGCCCACCGGCTCGCGGTACATGCGCTGCTGGCGGTCGAGGAGCAGGCGGTTCGCCTCGTCGAGCACCGCGATGACGAGCTGGTCCTTGCTGCGGAAGTGGTAGTTGATGAGGGCGTGGTTCACGCCCGCGTCCTTGGCGATCTCGCGCATGGACAGCGCCGAGTAGCCCTCGCGGGCGAGGCGCCGGTGCGCGGCCTCCAGGATCCGGGCCTTGGTGTCGTCGGGGGGCGGCATTTGAACGAGTGGTTTGAACGAGTGGTTTAACCGATCGTTCAAATGGTGCCCCGGGCGGAAGCGCCTGTCAAGCGCAATCCCATCGGCGCATGGCGGCGCGCGCAACACGGCGGGCGAAGGCGGCTCCAACGGGTGGGCCGGACGTCGGCCCGAACGCCCAGGAGAAGACGATGACCCTCGAAACCAAGGCCCTTCCGGCGCTGGCGGCCGGCGCCCTGCTCGCGCTCGGCGCCGCCGGCTGCGCCTCCGACTGGCGCGCCGGCTCGGCGAGCGAGCCGACGACCTACCGGTCCGACGTGACCATGAACCAGACGACCACGCAGGAGCCGCGCGGCAACCGCAACGCGGTGATGGCCACGCTCGACGACCAGATGACGCGCGACATCGAGCAGGCGCTGCACGCCGCGGGCGGCGTGGATGCGCGCGGCGTGGTGGTGCGCACCCTGCGCGGCCACGTGGAGCTGACCGGCACGGTGGCCGACGAGGAGCAGCGCCGCCGCGTGCTGGAGATCGCCCGCAACACGGATGTCGAGCGCGTCGTCGACGTGACCGACAACCTCCGGGTCGCGGGCTAGCGCTCTCCTAGATCATCCCGACGCGCGACGTCAGGCGATTTTCGACGTCGCGCACGCCCTCCACGCCGCGGGCGAGCGTTTCGGCGCGGTCGATCTGCGCGCGGGTGGTGACGCGGCCCGTGAGCGAGACGACGTGGCGGAAGGACTCGACGCCGATGCGCCCGGACAGGCGCGGGTCGGTCGACAAGCGGTCCATCACGGCGTTCCTGAGCAACTCGTCGTCGCTCGGGCGCGGCGCCGTCACCGTGACCGCGCTGTGCGGCCGGTACTCGGGCGCCGGCGCGGCGATGGCGGGCGTCTCGACCGGCTGCGCGACCTCGGCGCCCGGCGGCGTGGCGGGCTCGGCGATGGCGGGCTGC
>DASUXK010000403.1:0-8297 GCA_036377935.1 Usitatibacter sp. | reverse complement strand
AGCTCCGCGCGCGGCGTGGGCGCGGCGGTGATGTGGTCGCCCTTCTTCGTGGCGATGGGATTCTCGAGCCAGCTCGTGCCCCACGTGGCGATCGGCGCGCTGATGGCGATCGGCGCGGGGCTCGGGGCGATCGGGCTCGCGATCTCGGGCGCGATGTTCACGCCGGGGCTCACGCGCGCGCAGTTCGTCGCGAGCGTCGCGCAGCTCGAGCCGCTGCTGCTGCCCATGGCGATCGTCATCGCCGCGGTCGTCGGGACCAGCGCGCATTTCCGGCTGCCGGGGCTCGCGGCCGTCGCGCTCGTGGTGCCGATCTGCTGCGCGGCCTACCTCGCGATGCTGGGCGCCGCCTCGGCGAGCGCCGCCGCGCGCCGCACCCTCGCGAGCTTCGCGCGCCTCGCCGACGAGCTCCTCATCGTCTCGGGCGCGACGATCCTCGCCACCGTCGTCGCCGCCTCGCCCTTCGCGCGCACCCTCGCCGGCGCCGTCACGCCGGGCGTGATCTCGGGCTTCGGCCTCATCGCCGCCCTCGTGTTCGTGCTCTACCTCCTCGGGCTCGCGGGCCTGCATCCGATGATCGGCGTCGGCATCCTGCTGCCCGTGATCGCCGCGGGCTCCTTCGGGATCACCCATGGCGTGCTGGTCGAGACCGGCGTCTTCGCGTGGGGGCTCTCGGCCTCGATCTCGATGTGGAGCCTGCCGATCGTGACGGGGTCGTTGAGCTTCGGCGTGCCGGTGCGCGACCTCGTCAAGCGCCGCGACGTGCTCTTCGGCATCGCCTACGGGCTCGCCGGCGTCGTCTACCTCGGGGCCGTGAACGCGATCGCGGCCCGCGCATGACACTTCCAGGAAAGGAAAGAAATCCGATGTCCGAAATCACCGGCGGCAAGGCGGTCGTGGATGCGCTCGAAGCCGAAGGCGTGCGCCACGTCTTCGGGCTCATCGGCTCGGCGGCGATGGAGGTCTTCGACGCGCTGCACGGCTCGCGCTCGATCCGCTTCGTCGGCGTGCGCGACGAGCGCACCGGCGTGCACATGGCCGACGGCTACGCGCGCGCCTCGGGCGCCGCGGGCGTCTTCCTCGCGGGGCAGAACGGCCCGGGCGCGACCAACCTCGTGACCGGGCTCGCGCAGGCGTACGCCGCATACTCGCCGGTGGTTGCGCTCGCCGGCTCGCTTTCCAGCGCGCATGTGTACCGCGACGCCTTCCAGGAGGTCGACCAGCAGGCGCTCCTGAAGCCCGTCACGAAGAAGACGTGGACGCTCACGCAGGCGAAGCGCATTCCCGAGATGGTGCGCGAGGCGTTCACCACGGCGCTCGCGCCGCGGCGCGGGCCCGTGGCCCTCAACCTCCCGCGCGACCTGCTCGCCGAGGCGTTCGCGGCCGAGCCCCTCCCCGCGCCCGCCTCGCAGCGCGCATCGCTGCACGCCTGCGCCGATCCCGAGGCGGTGCGCGCCGCCGCGAACATGCTCGCGTCCGCGAAGCGCCCGCTCATCATCGCGGGCGGCGGCGTGAAGAACGGGCGCGCGCACCTGCAGACGACGGCGCTCGCCGCGCGCCTCGGCGCGCCGGTCGCGATGTCGCCGGGCCATGGCGACGCGATCTCCTGCGACGACCCGCTCTACGCCGGACAGGTCGGCCCGCGCGGCAACCCCGTCGCCTCCGCCCTCGCGAAGGAAGCCGACGTGATCCTCGCGCTCGGCACGCGGCTGGGCTTCAACACGACGTTCTACACCTACGACAACCTGAATCGCGACGCGAGGATCATCCAGGTCGAGCAGGAGCCGACGGCGGTCGGGCGCTTCTTCCCCGTGGCGCTCGGCATCGTCGGCGATGCGGGCGCCTTCGCCGCGCAGCTCGCCCAGGCGCTGGACGCGCACGAACCCTCGCGCGAGGTGCGCGAGTACGCGGCGAAGTTTCGCGCCGACCGCGCGAGCCTCCTCGCCGAGCGTGCGGCGGCGGGCGCGCAGCGCGGCGATCCGATCCAGCCCGCGATGCTCTACGAGGCGATCGCCCGCACCGTGCCGGCCGATGCGATGTTCACGATGGATGCGGGCACGCTCTGCCTGCAGGCGACCGACCGCATGCCGTACCGCGAGCCGCCGTCGCTCTTCACGCCGCTCGACTTCGGCCTCGTCGGCTTCTCCTACGCGGCCGGGCTCGGCGTGAAGCTCGCGTGCCCGCGGCGCACCGTGGTGAGCCTCATGGGCGACGGCGGCTTCGGCATGACCGCGAGCGAGATCGGCACGGCCGTCGCCAACGAAATCGCGACCGTCTGCATCGTGATGAACAACGGCTGCTGGGGCGCGGAGAAGGCCTACCAGCGCGACTTCTTCGGCGCACGCTACATCGGCGCCGACATCCCGAACCCGCCGTACGACAAGCTCGCCGAGCTGCACGGCGCCGCGGGCTTCCGCATCGAGAAGGGCGCGCAACTCGAGTCCGTGCTGCGCGAGGCGTTCGCGTGCGGGCGTCCCGCGGTCGTGGACGTCGCCGTGGATCCGGAAGCGCTCTACAGCTTCCGGCGCGATTCCTTCCGCCACCGCGCGAAGGCGTGACGATGGACGCGGTGTTCGACTACATCGTGGTCGGCGCGGGGTCCGCGGGCGCCGCGCTCGCCGCGCGGCTCACCGAGTCGGGGCGGCATCGGGTGCTGCTGCTCGAAGCGGGCGGCGAGGACAGGAACCGCTGGATCCACATCCCGCTCGGCGTGGGCAAGCTCCTCACCGACGAGCGCTATGCGTGGCGGTTCGAGACCGAGCCGCAGGACGAGCTCCACGGCCAGCGCGTGTACTGGCCGCGCGGCAAGGTGCTGGGCGGCTCGAGCGCGCTGAACGGCATGGCGTACGTGTGGGGCGATCCGCGCGAGTACGACCGCTGGCGCGAGGCGGGCCTCCCGGGCTGGGACTGGTCCGACGTGCAGCCGTACTTCCGCCGCATGGAGGCCAACCGCTACACGAGCGCCGCGGGGCGCGGACGCGACGGCCCCGTGCGCATCACCGACCGCAAGGCGCGCGACCGCGACGCGCTGTCCGACGCGTTCGTCGCCTCCTGCCTGGAGGCGGGCATCCCCGAGACGCTCGACTACAACGTCGTCTCCTACGAGGGCGTGCGCTACCTCGAGCAGACCGCTTTCCGCGGCAGGCGCTGGAGCA
Source organism: Usitatibacter sp. (assembly GCA_036377935.1). Lineage (GTDB taxonomy): Bacteria > Pseudomonadota > Gammaproteobacteria > Burkholderiales > Usitatibacteraceae > Usitatibacter. The sequence continues at coordinate 5,145 of DASUXK010000403.1, read as the reverse complement.
CGGCGGTCGCGTACCTGCGCGAGGCGCGCGGACGGCCGAACCTCGCGATCGAGACCGGGGCGCTCGTCACGCGCGTGCTCTTCGAGGGCCGCGCCGCGAGCGGCGTCGAGTACGCGAAGGAAGGCGGCCTGCGGGTCGCGAAGGCCGCGCGCGAGGTGATCGTGTGCGCGGGCGCGATCCAGTCGCCGCAGATCCTCGAGCTCTCCGGCGTGGGAGAGGCGAACCGGCTGCGCACGATGGGCATCGCCGTGGTGGCCGACCGCCCCGCGGTCGGCGAGAACCTCATCGACCACCTGCAGGTGCGCTGCACCTACGAGTGCCGGCTGCCGATCACGATCAACGACGTCGTCGGGAGCCTGCGCCATCGCCTCGCGGTGGGACTGCGCTACCTCCTCACGCGCCGCGGACTGATGGCGGGCACGTCCTCCACCGCGCACGCGATCACGCGCACCTCGAGCGCGCTCCCCGCGCCCGACGTGATGGTGCGCATCTACCACATCAGCGGGAAGGATCGCTATTCGCGCTCGCCCGGGGCGGGCATCGATCCCTTCTCGGGCTTCTCCATCGGCGGCTTCCAGCTCCATCCGCGCTCGCGCGGATCGATCCACGCGGTCTCCCCCGACCCGCGCGCCTTCCCGCGCATCGAGCCGCGCTACTTCACCGATCCGCACGACCGCGCGACCGCGCTCGCGCTCCTCAAGCTCGTGCGCCGCATCGCCGCGCAGGGGCCGCTCGCCGGCCTCATCGTGCGCGAGACGCGCCCCGGCCCCGAGGTGACCGACGACGCCGCGCTGATGGACTACGCGCGAAGCTGCGGGCAGACCGCGTGGCACACGGTGGGCACGTGCCGCATGGGGCCCGCGCGCGACTCGGTGGTGGACGAGCGGCTGCGGGTGCACGGCGTGGCGAAGCTGCGCGTGGCCGACGCGTCCATCATGCCGTCGATACCGTCCTCCAACACCAACGCGCCCTCGATCATGATCGGCGAGCGCGCGGCGGACTTCGTGCTGGCGGACGCGGGCTAGCCGGCGCCCGGCAAGGAGGGCGGCGCGCCTACCGGCCCCGGACCGACCGCGATCGCGAGCGCCGCGCTCAACGCTTCGCCTGCTCGGCCTGCTGCGCATAGCGCGCGGCCTGGTTCTCCTTCAGCCACACCATCGAGCGGTGCACGCGCTCGTAGCCGCTGGGGTGGTCGAAGAAGAGCAGTTCCTCGATCGGTCCCGGCGCGATCTTGCGATACGTGGCGAGCCGCATCGAGACGCTCGCGAAGCCGTAGGGCTCGCGCGCGGCGTTGAGCCCGAACGCGTCGGCCTCGTTCTCGGCTTGCCGCACGATGCCGTTCAGGAGCGGCGTGGCGACGAAGAGGATCGTCGAGAGGATCGCCGCCACGAGCGGCAATGCCGCGGGATCCGCGCGATCGCGCAGGCCGAGGCGCGGGCCCCAGCGCCCGAGCGTGCGATCGAAGGCGAGGTGCGCGATCCAGAAGGCGACGCCCAGCACGAGCGTGAAGTAGATCGTGAGCCGCAACGGGTGGCCGAGCACGTAATGGCCCATCTCGTGGCCGAGCACCGCCTCGATCTCGGGGGGCGACGTGCGTTCGAGCAGGTTGTCGTTGAGCGCGATCCGCGTGGTGCCCCAGAGGCCCGAGACGTTCGCGCTGATGCGCGTCGTCTGCTTCGAGGCGTCGAACCATTCGACGTGATCGGTGGGAACGCCGTTCGCGCGCGCGAGCGAGAGCACCGCCGTGCGCACCGGCCCCTCGGGCAGCGGCTGGTAGTGGTTGAAGAGCGGCGCGATGAAGACCGGCGCCACCATCGAGACGAAGAGGCTGAAGGCGAAGACGAGCCCCGTCGCGCCGATCCACCAGCGGGAGCCGAGGCGCCGGATCGCGGCGTAGACGCCCATCACCGCGACCGCGCCGAGCACGAGCGAAACGCCGAGCCCCTTCAGGCGATCGCCGAGCCAGCCGGCGAACGGCTGCTCCGAAAGGCCGTACGCATGCTCGCGGTAGAAGCCGGCATAAATCGCCATCGGCAGCCCGAGCACGAAGCCCGCGGCGATCCAGAGCGCGCCGTAGATGAGCGTGTGGAGCCACGGGCGCGGGCTCACGCGCTGCGCGAGGTCGCGCATGCGCCGCGAGAGCCCCGTGCCGAGCAGCACCGCGGCCACGGCGAGCCCGTAGAGCCAGTTCCAGAGTCGCAGCCAGTAGCCGCCCTCGAAGTACGCGTCGGATCGCGCGCGCTGCCCGGGCGTGAGCAGCGCCATGTACGCCTGCGTGGCCTTCTCCACGTCGAAGCCCGGGCCGGGCCGCGCCTCGGCGGGCACGTGCAAGCCGGGCGAAAGCTCCGCCGCGATGGGCGCCGCGAGCGCCGGCACCCCGAGGAACGCAAGCACGAGCGCCGCCGCGGCGGCGCGCAGGATTCGCATCGGGGCCTCCCGTTTTCCCGATCGTGTGGCGCGCATCCTCTCACATTGGACCTATCCGATTCGAGCCCATCTGGCCCTGTTCGCCCGGGGTCGCCTGCCTATAATCGGAAGGCCAGGTGTCGAAACGAGGGACCCGATGACGGATACGCTCGAACGGCCGCTCTACCGCAAGGTGCAGGACCAGCTCGTCGGAGCCATCCTGCGCGGCACGATGCCCGCGGGAAGCCGGCTGCCCTCGCTGCGCCGCCTCGCGCGCGACCTGGGCGTGAGCCGCATCACGGTGGAGGCGGCCTACGAGGCGCTCGAGGCGCAGGGCCTCATCGAGGCGCGCGCACGCTCCGGCACCTTCGTCACCGGCTTCGCCGCGGCGGAGCCCGTTCGCAAGGGCAGCGCGCGCAAGGAGCGACTCGCCTGGGAATCGCGCATCGCCCCCGCCGCCAATCCCGCGCGCGAGCGCATGCTGGGCCAGGTGTTCCGCGGCACGGTGGCCGACGACGCCGTTCCCTTCGCATGGGGCGCGGGCGATCCCGGCCTCTTTCCGGTCGACGAGTTCCGCGTGCTCATCAACCGCATCCTGCGTCGGGCGCGCGGCGCCGCGCTCGGTCCCGAGGAGACGCAGGGCAACGCCGAGCTGCGCGCCGCCTTCGCCGCCTACCTGCGCAAGCTCGACATTCCCGCGACCGCCGAAGGGCTCATGGTGACGAGCGGCTCGCAGCAGGCGATCGACCTGGTGATCGGCGCGCTGGTGCGCCCCGGCGAGCGCGTCGCGGTCGAGGACCCGACGTGGCCCGGCGCGCTCGCCGCGCTCGAGGCCGCGGGCGCGCGCATCGTGCCGATCGCGCTCGACGAGCACGGCATGCGACTCGATCTCCTCGAGCGCGCCCTCGCGCGCGGCGACGTGCGCCTCATCTACACAGTGCCCACCTACCAGAACCCGACGGGCGTCGTCATGCCCGCCTCGCGCCGCCGCGAGCTCGTGCGTCTCGCGCGCCGCCACGGCGTGCCGATCCTCGAGGACGACGCGCTGCGCGAGGTCCGCTTCGGCAGCCCCCTTCCGCCGCCGCTCGCCGCGCTCGATCCGACCGGCAACGTGATCTGCGTCGGCAGCTTCAGCAAGTCCGTGATGCCCGCCGCGCGACTGGGCTACCTTGTCGCGCCGCCGAAGCTCCTCGCGTGGGCGATCTCCCGCAAGCGCTCGGGCGACCTCTTCTGCTCGCCGGTGCTGCAGCGCGCGATGGCCGCGTACCTGGAATCGGGCGAGGCGGTCAAGCACTGGAAGCGCATCAGCCGCGCGTACTCGCATCGCCAGCGCGTCATGGCCGAGGCGCTGAAGCGGCACTTCCCGTCGAGCGCGAGATGGCAGCGGCCGGACGGCGGGCCGGTCCTGTGGGTGCGCGTGCCCGAAGGCATCTCCGTGCGCGCGCTCTTCGACCAGGCCATGCAAGCCGGCGTGAGCTTCGCGCCCGGCGAGGCGTTCTACGCCGTGCCGAACGACCAGCCCTACATCCGCCTCAACTTCGCCGCCCTCGAGCCCGCGCGCATCGAGGCCGGCATCGAACGACTCGGCGCGCTCGTCCGCGCCGCAACGCTGGAAAAGGAGACCGACTCATGAGCTGGAAGATCGAGGGAACGTACTTCGAGGCCTGCAACTGCGAATCCGCCTGCCCCTGCGTGTTCCTGAGCAAGCCCTCCGAGGGCCACTGCAATGCGCTCGTCGCCTGGCACATCGACCGCGGCGAGTTCGACAAGGTGAAGCTCGACGGGCTGAACGTGGTGTTCGCCGTCCACTCGCCGGGCAACATGGCGGAGTCGAAGTGGGACGTCGCCGTCTATCTGGACGCGAAGGCGGACGCCGCGCAGAAGGACGCGCTCACGAAGATCTTCGCGGGCCAGGCGGGCGGGCATCCGTCGAGGCTCGCGGCGCACGTGGGCAGGATCCTCGGCGTGGCGAGCGTGCCGATCCAATATTCGGCCAAGGGCAAGGAGCGGAGCCTCACGATCCCGGGCATCGCCGAGACGGCGATCGAGGGCGTCGAGGGCCAGGGCGGCGGCGAGATCACCATCCGCAACCACCCGCTCGCGATCGCGCCGGGCGAGCCGGCGGTGGCCGCGAAGTCGAAGCATTTCGACTACCGCGACCACGGCCTGCACTGGGAAGTCTCGTCGCGCAACGGCTTCTTCTCGCCCTTCCAGTACGCGGCCTGACGCGATGGAAGCGATGCACGAAAGCCTCGGCGCGCTCGCGCTCATGTGGGCCGTCATGATGGCGGTCATGATGGCGCCGGCCGCGGCGCCCTCGTGGCTCGTGCATTCGCGCATGTCGGGAAGCCGCGTCGCCTCGGGCGCGTACCTCGCCGGATACCTCGGCGCCTGGGCCGCGGCCGGCCTCGCCTACGCGGGCGCGCACTGGCTGCTGCAGGAATCGGGATGGCTCGACGGCGAGATGCGGCTCGCGAGCGCGCGCGCCGCGGGCGTCGTGCTCGTCGCCGCCGGCGCATGGCAATGGACTTCCACGAAAGCCGCGTGCGTCGCGAAGTGCCGCTCGCCGCTCGGCTTCATGATGAGCGACTGGCGCGAGGGCATCGCCGGCGCCTTCGCGATGGGCCTTCGCTACGCCGCGTGGTGCGTGGGCTGCTGCTGGCTCGTGATGGCGGTGCTCTTCGTCGCGGGCGCCATGAGCATCGCGTGGGCCATCGCGATCTCGCTCTACGTGCTGCT
>DASUXK010000402.1:0-9393 GCA_036377935.1 Usitatibacter sp. | reverse complement strand
GTTCCACATCTTCGGCCTGGTGCTCTGGCCGCAGGACATCATCTACCTCGCGGTCCTGCTGGTGATCAGCGCCTTCGCGCTCTTCCTCTTCACCGCGATCGCCGGCCGCCTCTGGTGCGGCTACGCCTGCCCGCAGACCGTCTATACCGAGATCTTCCTGTGGGTCGAGCGCAAGATCGAGGGCGACCGCATCGCGCAGATGCGGCTCGACCGGTCGAAGGGCGCGCGCAAGGTGGCGCTCAAGGTCGCGAAGCACGCGGCCTGGATCGCGCTCGCGCTCTGGACCGGCTTCACCTTCGTGGGCTACTTCACGCCCGTCCGCGACCTGGCCGCGGCGCTTCCCACGCTCTCCTACGGCCCGTGGGAGACGTTCTGGATCCTCTTCTACGGCTTCGCCACCTACGGAAACGCGGGCTGGATGCGCGAGCAGGTGTGCAAGTACATGTGCCCCTACGCACGCTTCCAGAGCGCGATGTTCGACCGCGACACGCTGATCATCACGTACGACCCGGTGCGCGGCGAGCCGCGCGGCAGCCGCTCGAAGAGCGCCGATCCGCGCGCCCTGGGCCTGGGCGACTGCGTGGACTGCAACGTGTGCGTGCAGGTGTGCCCGACCGGGATCGACATCCGCGACGGGCTGCAGTACGAGTGCATCGGCTGCGCCGCGTGCATCGACGGCTGCAACCAGGTGATGCGCAAGATGGGCTACCCCGAAGGGCTCATCCGCTACTCCACCGAGAACGCGCTGGAGAAGGGCTGGACCCGGCCGCAGATCCTGCGGCGCACGTTCCGGCCGCGCGTGCTCGTCTACTTCGCGATCCTCGCCGCGATCGTCGCCGCCGCGGGGCTGAGCCTGTGGTCGCGCGCGCCGATCAAGATGGACGTGATCCGCGACCGCGCGGCGCTGGCGCGGGAGGCGGACGACGAGCGCATCGAGAACGTGTTCCAGCTGCGCGTGATGAACACCGACGAGCGGCCGCACCGCTTCACGCTCGAGGTGCCCGCCACGGAGCACCTGCGCGACGTGCGCCTCATCGCCGGCGAGCAGCCCATCGAGATCGGCCCCACCTCCGCGAAGCTCATCGCCGCGCGGGTGCAGGCGAAGCCGCACGACGCGGAGGGCTCGCGGAAGATCGAGTTCGTCCTGCGCACCGTGGACGGCGCGGGCCGCCCGGTGGTGCTGCACGAGAAGTCGCGCTTCCTGGTTCCTTCGTCCATGGTTCGCAAGGAGCATCACGATGAGCACTGAGCGCAGCCTGCGCCCCTGGTATCGCGAGCCGTGGCCGTGGATCCTCATGGCGGGCCCCGCGATCGTCGTGGTGGCGGGCATCGCCACCGCCGTGATCGCGGTGCGGACCGACGACGGCCTCGTCGCCGCGGATTACTACAAGCGCGGGCTCGCCATCAACAAGGTGATCGCGCGCGAGGAGCGCGCGCGGTCCCTGGGTCTGGCCGCGACGGTGCAGTTCGGCGCCGCGCGCGACCGCGTGCGCGTGCTGATCACGCACGGCCCGGCGCCTGCGGAACCGCCGCGCCTCACGCTGGTCCACGCCACGCGTGCGGGGCTCGACCGCACGGTCGACTTGCATCCCCTCGGGGCGGGCGTGTATGAAGGTCGGATCGAGATTCCCGCGAGCGGCGCCGGGCGCATCCAGCTCGAGGACGCGCGCGCATCGTGGCGCCTGTCCGCGCATTGGCGCGGCGATGCCGCCTCGGTCGCGCTTTCGCCGGCGGTGTGAGGGAGGATGCGATGGGACATCGGCTGATGTGGGTCCTGTGGCCCGGCTTCGTGGTGGCGATCCCGGCGGCCGGCCTCTTCTTCTCGGTCGTCGATCCGGCGGACCTGCAGTGGTTCGGCGCGCCGATCGAGGTGAGCCGCCTCGGCGCCTACACGCTGGGGTTCCTCTTCTTCTGGGCGCTCGGGAGCATCTGCAGCGCGCTCACGTGCCTGCTGCAGCGCTCGCCCTTCGAGCTCAACCGCTGCCCGCTCTCGCCCCTCGCGCGTCCCGAGGGCTGCCCGAAGCGCGAGACCGGCGGCGCGTGACCGCGTGAGCGCCGGCCACTACCTCGCGCCGCTCTTCGAGCCGCGCTCGGTCGCGCTGGTCGGGGCCTCCGACCGCCCGGACAAGGTCGGCGGCCGCGTGCTCGAGAACCTGCGCTCGGGCGGCTACGCCGGCGCGCTCTTCGCGGTGAATCCCAAGTACGCGAACGTGCGCGGCGTGCCGTGCGTGCCCGGCGTGGAGAATCTTCCGCAGCCCGTGGACCTCGCGGTGATCGCCACGCCCGCGGCGACGGTTCCGGAGATCGTCGCGCAATGCGGCGCGAAGGGCATTCCCGCCGCGGTGGTGATCAGCGCGGGATTCTCGGAGACCGGCCCCGAAGGCGCGCGCCTCGAAGGCGAGCTCCTGCGCGCCGCGCGCCGCGGCCACGTGCGCGTGATGGGACCCAACTGCATCGGCCTCATGCGCCTGCCGCTGGGGCTGAACGCCACCTTCGCGCGCGGCCACGGGCTGCCGGGATCGCTCGCGCTCGTCTCGCAATCGGGCGCGGTGTGCACCGCGATGCTCGACTGGGCCACTTCGAACGCGGTGGGCTTCTCGAGCGTGATCTCCCTCGGCGGCTCGAGCGACCTCGATTTCGGCGAGGTGGTCGATTACCTCGCGGTGGACGACCGGACCGAGCACATCCTCCTGTACATCGAGGGCGTGCGCGACGGCCGGGGGCTCGTGAGCAGCCTGCGCGCCGCGGCGCGCGTGAAGCCGGTGATCCTCATGAAGGTCGGGCGCCATCCCGCGGGCTCGCGCGCCGCGGTCTCGCACACCGGCGCGATCGTGGGCAAGGACGACGTGTTCGACGCGGTGGTGCGGCGCACGGGCGCGGTGCGGGTGCGCGCGATGCAGGACCTCGTGGGCGCGGCGCAGGCGCTCGCCGCCCACGTGCACCCGAGCGGCGAGCGCCTCGCCGTCGTCACCAACGGCGGCGGGCCGGGCGTGATGGCCGCCGACCGCGCGGCCGACCTCGGCATCGAGCTCGCGACGCTCTCGCCCGCCACCATCGAGGCGATGCACGCGGTGCTGCCGGCGAACTGGTCGCACGGCAATCCCGTGGACCTCATCGGCGACGCGGGGCCGGAGCGCTACCGGGCCGCGGTCGCCGCGTGCCTCGACGACCCGGGCATCGACGGCATCGTCGCGGTGCTGACACCGCAGGCGATGACCGATGCCGAGGGCGCCGCGCGTGCCGTCGCGGAAGCGGCGCGGGGCGCCTCGAAGCCGGTGATCGCCGCGTGGATGGGAGAGGCGAGCGTGGAAGTGGCGCGGGCGCAGCTGCGCAAGGCGGGCCTGCCGGTGTTCCGCGGCCCCGAGACGGCGGTGGAGACCTTCGCGCACCTCGCGCAGTTCTACCGCAACCAGCGCGCGCTGCTCGAAGCGCCCGGCCCGCTCGCGCACACCGAGCCCCCGGATACCGGGGCCGCGCGCGCGATCGTGGCGAAAGCGCTCGGCGAGGGGCGCCGCGAGCTGACCGGCCCGGAGTCGAAGGCGCTCCTCGAGGCCTATCGCATCCCCATCGCGCGCGCCGTCACCGCGGCGACGGCGCAGGAGGCCGCGCGCGCCGCGCAATCGATCGGCTTCCCGGTGGTGATGAAGATCGATTCGCCCGACGTCACGCACAAGAGCGACGTGGGCGGCGTGCGCCTCGCGCTCGCCGATGCCGACGCGGTGCGCGCCGCGTTCGAGGACATCGTCGCGACGGTGAGGGCGCGCAGGCCCGGCGCGCGGATCACCGGCGTCACCGTGGAGACGATGGTCGCGCGCCCCCATGGACGCGAGCTCATGGTCGGCGTGCTGCGCGATTCGATCTTCGGCCCGGCGATCGCCTTCGGCGCCGGCGGCATCGCCGTCGAGGTGCTGAGGGACCGCGTGATCGGGCTGCCGCCGCTGAACCGCCTGCTCGTGGAGAACATGATCCACGGCACGCGCGTGGGGAAGATGCTGGGCGAGTTCCGCAACCTCCCGGCCGTGGACCGCGAGGCGCTCGTCGCCGTGCTGCTGCGCGTCTCGGAGATGGCGTGCGCGCTGCCCGAGCTCGAGGAGCTCGACGTGAACCCGCTCATCGCCGACGAAAGCGGGGCCGTCGCGGTGGACGCGCGCGTGGTGCTGCGGCCCGCGGGCGAGCAGCGCACGCGCTACGCGCACCTCGCGATCCATCCGTACCCCGAGGAGATGGAGGCGATGGCGCGGCTGCCGGGCGGCGAGTGGGTGAAGATCCGCCCGATCCGTCCCGAGGACGCGTCGATGGAGCAGGCCTTCGTGGAGGGCCTGTCGAGCGAGACGTGCCGGCTGCGCTTCCAGAGCTCGCTGCGCTCGCTTTCGCCCGCGATGCTCGCGCGCTTCACGCAGATCGACTACGACCGCGAGATGGCGCTGGTGGCGGTGCTCGAGGAGGCGGGCGGCGAGCGCGAGATCGCCGTATGCCGCTACATCACGCTGCCCGACGGGAAATCGTGCGAGTACGCGATCGTGATCGCCGACGCGTGGCAGGGCAAGGGCCTGGGGCGCCTGCTCATGACCGCGTTGATCGACGTGGCGAGGAGCCGCGGCCTGGAGACCATGATCGGCTGGGTCCTCGCGACGAACACGCCGATGCTGCGCCTGGACGCCGAGCTGGGCTTCGTGAGCATGCCCGATGAGGATCCGTATACGCGCCGCATGGTACTCGACCTGAAAGGAAAGCCATGACGACCAAGGAACGCTGGACCTGGGTTGCGATCGCCATCGTGGCGGCGCTCGTGCTGTTCGCGATCGCGGAGACGCTGGGGGCGTAACCCGCGCCCGAAGCGGTATGTCGTGGCGGGGAAGGGAGCCGGAGGTTCGTTGGAGCCGCTGCCGGGCGCGGCCCCTCAGAGCGCGGGCAGGCTGGGGCGCGCGCGCAGGCGCTCGCGCTCGGTCTCGCAGCGGATGCAGCGCGCGGCCTGGGGCTGCGCGAGGAGGCGCTCGTAGGCGATGGGCGCGCCGCAGTCGGCGCACAGGCCGTAGCGGCCGGATTCCATGCGCGCCATCGCTTCGAGCACATGGTTCAGCTCGTCGGCGTCGCGCTCGATCTCCGCGAGCTCGATGCCGCTCGCGAGGTCCTCGATCGCCTCGTCGCCGACCTCGGCGCGGTGCGCGGGAAGCCCCACGTCGCCCGGCGTGCCGTGCGCGTTCAGCGCCTGGGAGATCTCGGTCCTCAACATCGCCGAGCGGTCGGCCAGCCGCGCGCGCAGCGTTTCCCGTTGGGCGGGGGTGAGCTGGAACATGGCGCTTGCTAGCGGCAGACGAGCACCGGGATGCGCGAGTGCGTGAGCACCTTCGTGGTCTCGCTGCCGAGGAGCAGGCCCGCGAGGCCGCGGCGGCCGTGGGAGGCCATCACGATCGCGTCGCACTTCGCCTTCTTCGCCGCGTTCACGATCGATTCCCACGGCTGGTCGTGGGTCACGGCGATCGCGTCGAAGCGGACCTTCGCCGCGGTGGCGGCGGACTTCACCTTGTCGAGCGCCTTCTTCGCCTCCTTCTCGACGGCCTTCTTGTATTCCTGCGGCGAGAAGGACTCGGGGTAGTACATGATCCCGTCGCCCGCGGTGGGCGGGACGTACGGCGCCATCACGTGGATCGCGGTGATCTTCGCCTTGTGCACCTTGGCGAGCGCCACCGCCGTCTTCGCCGCCTTGAGCGAGAGGGGCGAGCCGTCGGTGGGCACGAGGATGTGCTTGAACACGATCGCCTCCTAGTTCTGCTCGTGGATCATCACGGCGCGCAGTCCGGTGGTGTCGAGGATGCGGATGTGCTTCTGCTGCACCGAGATCAGGCGGTCGGCCTGGAAGCGGGAGAAGAGGCGGCTCACGGTCTCGAGCGACAGGCCCAGGTAGCTGCCGATCTCGTCGCGGGTCATGCGCAGGTGGAACTCGTTGGGCGAGTAGCCGCGGGCGAGGAAGCGCTGCGAGAGGTTGAGGAGGAACGCCGCCAGGCGCTCCTCGGCGCGCATCGTCCCCAGCAGCATCATGACGCCCTGGTCGCGGACGAGCTCGCGGCTCATCACCTTGGAGAGCTGGCGCGAGAGGCCCGCTTCCTCGATGCGCGCGTACGGGATCACGCAGACTTCGCTGTCTTCCAGGGCGATCACGTCGGCCGCGTGCTGGTCGGTGCCGATGCCGTCCATGCCGACGATCTCGCCCGCCATGTGGAAGCCGGTCACCTGGTCTCGGCCGTCCTCGAGCACGACGCTCGACTTGAAGAAACCGCTCCTCACCGCGTAGAGGGATTCGAAGGTTTCGCCGTTGCGGTAGAGCGTCTCGCCGCGCTTCACGCGCTTGCGGGTGTAGACCACCTCGTCCAGGCGCGCCATGTCGTTCGCCTGCAGGCCGCAGGGAAGGCAGATCTCGCGCAGGTTGCAGGTGGCGCAGCGGGTGCGGAACTTGGCGACGGTGGTGACGCCGCGGGCGGGAACCTCGGCGAGGGCTCGGTTCAGGGTGATCGGTCTCATGGGGGTGGCGATGGCGGTCGCGGTGCTCATGGGGCTTCCTCTCTAGTGGGGCGTGGCGGCGATTTCCGCGATGACCTCGCGCACACGGTCGAACTCGCGGGATTTGTCCAGGAAGTACGCGGCGCCGGCGTCGGTCGCGGCGCGGCGGTACTGCGGCTCGGCGTGGTTGGTGAGCACGACGAACACGATTTCGGGGGCCTTCGGGTGCACGGTGCGCATCACGTCGATGCCGGTGCGGCCCATCAGGTTCAGGTCGAGGAGCACCGAGTCGGGGCGCTCGCGAAGGATGCCGGCGACCGCTTCGCGGGCGCTCTGCGCCTCGCCCACCACGCGCACGCGCTCCATCCGGGAGAGCATCTCGGCGAGGCGGGCGCGGATCGGTGCCGAATCCTCGACGATGTACACGCGGGTTTGTTGTGTCGTTTCCATGCCATGCAGTCTCCGCTGCCTTGATGCAGCGCAACATCGGCGCTGGCTGAAAGCGCGCCTAGGCACGGGACGCACGTTCCACCTAGGAAAATTCCCAAAACCCCGAAACCGGGGACAGACCCCATTTTCCAAAGGGTGAAATTCACCGATCCCTTCCGGATTTTCGCTCTTTGGAAAATGGGGTCTGTCCCCGGTTTCGGGTTTTCCGTTTTCGTGATCCGGTTCAAACACCGGGGTGCGCGGGGCCTTTAGTCTTCGGGGCTTGGCTACTTCCGAATCCGAAAACCGCCGCATGCGGCTGGTGTGCCCCGCCGGCACGCCGCCCGCGCTCAAGGCCGCCGTGGACCACGGGGCCGACGACGTCTACCTGGGATTCCGGGGGACGACCAACGCGCGCAACTTCGCGGGGCTCAACTTCGACGACCGGACGATCGCCGAGGGCATCGACTACGCGCATCGGAAGGGCGCGCGCGTGCTGGTGGCGCTCAACACCTTTCCGCAGCCCGGGTCGGCGCGGAAGTGGGAGTCGGACGTGGATCGCGCCGCCGCGCTGGGCGCCGATGCGATCATCGTCGCGGATGCCGGGCTGCTTCGCTACGCGGCACGCAAGCATCCCGGGCTGCGCCGCCATCTCTCGGTGCAGGGCTCGGCGACCAACCACGAGGCGATCAATTTCTACCACGAGCGCTTCGGCATCTCGCGCGCCGTGCTGCCGCGCGTGCTCGCGCTCGCGCAGGTCGAGCGCGTGATCGAGCGCACGCCGGTCGAGATCGAGGTCTTCGGCTTCGGCAGCCTCTCGATCATGGTCGAGGGCCGGTGTGCGCTCTCTTCATACGCCACGGGGGAGTCGCCCAACACGCACGGCGGCTGCTCGCCCGCCAAGGCGATCCGCTGGGAGGAGACGAAGGAGGCGCTCGAGTCGCGCCTGGGCGGGGTGCTGATCGACCGCTTCGCCGCGGGAGAGAACCCCGGCTATCCGACGCTGTGCCGCGGGCGCTTCGAGGTGAACGGCGACCTCTATTACCCGTTCGAGGAGCCGACCAGCCTCAACACGCTGGAACTGCTGCCGAAGCTGCAGGCGATGGGCGCGGTGGCGGTGAAGATCGAGGGTCGCCAGAGGAGCCCGCGCTACGTGGAGACGGTGACGAAGGTGTGGCGCGCGGCGCTCGACGAGTGCGCCGCGAGCGCCCAACGCTACCGCGTTCGGCCGGCCTGGCAGCAGGCGCTCGCGGAGGTGTCGGAGGGGTTGCAATGCACGCTGGGCGCGTATCACCGGCCATGGAAGTGAAGCCGATGCGCCTCGCCCTCGGGCCGCTCACCTATTACTGGCCGCGCGAGAAGACGCTCGACTTCTATTCGCGCGCGCTCGCGTGGCCCGTGGATATCGTGTATCTCGGCGAGACCGTCTGCTCGCGGCGCCACGAGCTGCGCCTGGCCGACTGGATCGAGCTCGCCGCGACTTTCGCCGAGGCGGGCAAGGAGGCGGTGCTCTCGACCTACGAGCTCATCGAGACCGACGCGGACCTGCGCATCATGCGGCAGGTGGTCGAGAACGGACGTCTCCGGGTGGAAGCGAACGACATGGGGGCGGTGCGGCTTCTTTCCGGCCGCGTGCCCTTCGTCGCCGGGCCTTTCCTCAACGTCTACAACGCGGCGACGCTCGATCTCCTCGGCGAATGCGGGGCGATGCGATGGGTGGCGCCGGTGGAGCTGTCGGGCGCCGGGCTCGCGGAGGTGATCGCGGGCAAGTCGATGCCGATCGAGACCGAGCTCTTCGCGTTCGGCCGCATCCCGCTCGCGGTCTCCGCGCGCTGCTTCACGGCGCGTTATCACAACCTCACCAAGGACCACTGCGACTACCGCTGCATCCGCGATCCGCAGGGGCTCGCGCTCGCGACGCAGGACGGCGAGCCGTTCCTGGTGCTGAACGGCGTGCAGACGCAATCGGCGCGCGTGCAGAACCTGCTGCCGTACATCGAAGGGGCGAAGGCGATGGGCGTGGACGTGATGCGCCTCTCGCCGCAGCCCGAGCGGATGGAGGAGGTGGTCGAGGCTTTCGCCGGCGTCGTGCGCGGATCGCTCGACACCGGCATCGCCTCTTCGCGGCTCGGGGCGGCGATGGGCACCGGGGCATGCGACGGCTACTGGCACGGTCTGCCCGGCATGGCGCACTCGGGCAGCGCATCGTGAGGATCGCTTCGCTCGCGCTCGCGACTGCGCTCAACGTGTTCCTGCGGCGCCGGCTTCCCGACGAGGTCTACGAGCGCCTCGCCGGCAAGGAGGTTTCGATCGACGTGAAGGACCCGGCGTTGCGCGTGAGCTTCCGCATCGAGGGCCGCCACTTCGTCCCGATGCGCCCGACCGCGAAACCCTACCTGCGCTTCCGCGCCTGCGCTCGGGATTTCGTCCGCATCGCCGCCCGCGAGGAGGACGCCGACACGCTCT
>DASUXK010000401.1:0-4717 GCA_036377935.1 Usitatibacter sp. | reverse complement strand
TGTCCTCGATCTCGTGCTTGCCGATGACGCGCTTCTGCTTGGACTTGGGCAGGATCTTCTGCGCTGCGCCCGCCTCGTCGATGACGTCGATCGCCTTGTCAGGCAGGTGCCGGTCGTTGATGTAGCGCGCGGAGAGCTCGGCCGCGGTGGTGAGCGCGTTCGCCGTGTACTTCACGCCGTGGTGCGACTCGAAGCGCGACTTGAGGCCCCGCAGGATCTCGACGGTCTCCTGGATGGACGGCTCGTTCACGTCCACCTTCTGGAAGCGCCGCGAGAGGGCGTGGTCCTTCTCGAAGATGCCGCGGTACTCGTTGTAGGTCGTCGCGCCGATGCACTTCAGCGCGCCGGACGACAGCGCCGGCTTCAGCAGGTTCGACGCGTCGAGCGTCCCGCCCGAGGCGCTGCCCGCGCCGATGAGCGTGTGGATCTCGTCGATGAAGAGGATCGCGTTCGGGTTGTCCACGAGCTGCTTGAGCACCGCCTTCAGCCGCTGCTCGAAGTCGCCGCGGTACTTGGTGCCCGCGAGCAGCGCGCCCATGTCGAGCGCGTACACCTGCGCCTTGGAGAGGATCTCCGGCACCTGGCCGTCGATGATGCGCTTGGCGAGGCCCTCGGCGATGGCGGTCTTGCCCACGCCCGCCTCGCCCACCAGCAGCGGGTTGTTCTTGCGCCGGCGGCACAGGATCTGCACGACGCGCTCGAGCTCCGACTCGCGGCCGATCAGCGGATCGATCTTGCCGTCCACGGCGAGCTGGTTGAGGTTCTGCGTGAAGCTTTCCAGCGCCCCGCCCGACTGGGTCTCGGGGGCCTCGGCTTCGGTCTCGCCCTCCTCGCGGGCGCCGGGCGCCTGGGGGCTCTTGGTGATGCCGTGCGAGATGTAGTTCACCACGTCCAGGCGCGAGACGCCCTGCTGGTGCAGGAAGTAGACCGCGTGCGAGTCCTTCTCGCCGTAGATCGCGACCAGGACGTTCGCGCCCGTCACCTCCTTCTTGCCGGAGGACTGGACGTGCAGGATCGCGCGCTGGATGACGCGCTGGAATCCGAGGGTGGGCTGGGTGTCGACCTCGCCGGTGCCGGCGACTGTCGGCGTGTGCTGCATCACGAAGTCGGACAGGGCCTTCTTCAGCTCGTCGATCTTCGCCGCGCACGCCTTCAGCACCTCCGAGGCGGAGGGGTTGTCGCAGAGGGCGAGCAGCAGGTGCTCCACCGTGATGAACTCGTGGCGCTTCTGGCGGGCCTCGACGAAGGCCATATGAAGACTGACTTCCAACTCCTGGGCAATCATGTTTCCTCCATCGCGCACTGCAGCGGATGCTGGTGTTGGCGCGAATATGCGGTTACCTGCTCCACCTTGCTCGAGGCGACGTCCTTCGGGTAGATCCCGCAGACGCCGCGACCCTCGGTATGAACTTTGAGCATGATCTGGGTAGCCCGTTCCCGCGGCAGCGCGAAGAACAGCTGCAGCACCTCGACCACGAATTCCATCGGCGTGTAGTCGTCGTTGTACATGACGACCTGGAACATCGGCGGCGGCTTGACCTGGGTCTCGCTCGGCTTGAGGAGCGTGGAGCCGCTGGGTTTTTCTGCCATGGCGCGGATGGGAGGACGCTCAACGCGGTGAACCTCCGGATCCCTCTCGGGTGGAACGGTCTGAAGACTAATATGGACAAGCGGAGGGGGATTTTCAAGACCCTTCAAGCGCTTGGAGGCGCCGTTCATCGGCGCCGAGGCGCCGCCGGAGGCGCCGCGAGACGCGTTTTCCGGGGCGTCGGGGCGGTATTGACACTCCCGGGGACCCCGCGTAAAAAGCGCCTTGGAGTTTGGTTTCAAGCATTTCGCATCGCCTTTTTTAGACGTGCGGGGCCTGGATCCGAACAATTTGCGGGACTCCACCCGTTTAACAAGAGGCAAGCAATCGCATGGCAACCGGAACTGTGAAGTGGTTCAATGACGCGAAGGGTTACGGGTTCATCACGCCCGACGACGGCAGCGAAGACCTCTTCGCGCATTTCTCCGCGATCCAGATGCAGGGCTTCAAGACCCTCAAGGAAGGCCAGAAGGTCTCCTTCGACGTGACGCAGGGCCCCAAGGGCAAGCAGGCGTCCAACATCCAGGCGGCATAACAGGGAGCACCATTTCGTGAAAAGCCCCCGGGGCCTCGCGGCCGCCGGGGGCTTTTTTCATGGGCGGTTCCCGGCGGCGGCTCAGGACGCCATGCGGCGCTTGAGCTCGGAATCGATCGCGTCCATGAACTCGTCCGTCGTGAGGAACGGGTGGTCGGGCCGGATGAGGATCGCGAGGTCCTTCGTCATCTTCCCCGATTCGACGGTGTCGACGCACACCTTCTCGAGCGCCTCGGCGAACTTCACCACGTCGGGCGTGCCGTCCATCTTGCCGCGGTAGGAAAGCCCGCGCGTCCACGCGAAGATCGAGGCGATCGGGTTGGTGGAGGTGGGCTTGCCCTGCTGGTGCAGCCGGTAGTGGCGCGTGACGGTGCCGTGCGCGGCCTCCGCCTCCACGGTCTTGCCGTCCGGCGTCGTGAGCACCGAGGTCATGAGGCCCAGCGAGCCGTAGCCCTGCGCGATGGTGTCCGACTGGACGTCGCCGTCGTAGTTCTTGCACGCCCAGAGGTAGCCGCCGTTCCACTTCAGGTTCGACGCGACCATGTCGTCGATGAGGCGGTGCTCGTACGTGAGGTTCGCCGCCTCGAAGCGCGAGCGGAATTCGGCCTCGTACACCTCCTCGAACAGGTTCTTGAAGCGCCCGTCGTACACCTTGAGGATGGTGTTCTTGGTCGAGAGGTACACGGGGTAGTTGCGGTTGAGCGCGTAGTTGAAGCAGGCACGCGCGAAGCCGCGGATCGAATCGTCGAGGTTGTACATCGACATCGCGACGCCCGGGCCCGGCGCCTGGAAGACCTCGCGCTCGATCGGCGCCCCGCCGTCCTTCGGCGTGAAGATGAGCTTCAGCGTGCCGGGCCTGTCGAACAGGATCTCGGTCGCGCGGTACTGGTCGCCGAAGCCGTGGCGCGCCACGACCACCGGCTTGTTCCAGTGCGATACGATCCGCGGCACGTTCCTGCAGATGATGGGCTCGCGGAAGATCGTGCCGTCGAGGATGTTGCGGATGGTGCCGTTGGGGCTCCTCCACATCTGCTTGAGGCCGAACTCCTTGACCCGTCCCTCGTCGGGGGTGATCGTCGCGCACTTCACCGCGACGCCGTACTTCTTCGTCGCGTTCGCGGAATCGACCGTCACCTGGTCGTTGGTGGCGTCGCGATGCTCGACGCCGAGGTCGAAGTACTTGAGGTCGATGTCGAGGTAGGGGAGGATCAGCTGCTCGCGGATGCGGCGCCAGATGATGCGGGTCATCTCGTCGCCGTCCATCTCGACGATCGGGTTCTTCACCTTGATCTTGGCCATGGGACTCGTGCGGTTTTCTTTTGTGGGGTAAAGGCGGGAATCGCGCCGCGCGGCCGGGCCGGCGCAAGAACAAGATTGAAATTATAGCAAACGCACCGCACCCCTCCTCCGATGCCGCGGCTCCTCCTCTTCAACAAGCCCTACGGGGTGCTCTGCCAGTTCACCGGCGACGGCGCCCGGCGCACGCTCAAGGACTTCATCGACGTGCCCGGGGTGTACGCGGCGGGCCGCCTCGACGCGGACAGCGAGGGGCTGCTGGTGCTCACGGACGACGGGCGGGTGCAGGCGGCGATCGCCGATCCGCGCCACCGGCTCGAGAAGGGCTACTGGGCGCAGGTCGAGGGCGTGCCCACGCCCGCGGCGCTCGAGGCGCTGCGCCGCGGGGTGGCGCTTCGCGACGGCCCGACCCGGCCGGCGCGGGCCCGGGCGATCCCCGAGCCCGGGGGCCTGTGGCCGCGCGATCCGCCGATCCGCGTGCGCAAGGCGATTCCCACGGCGTGGCTCGAGCTCGCGCTCCGGGAGGGCCGCAACCGGCAGGTGCGGCGGATGACCGCCGCGGTGGGCTTGCCGACGCTGCGCCTGGTGCGCTTCCGCGTGGGGCCGTGGCGCCTGGACGGGCTCGCGCCGGGCGCCTGGCGCGAGGTGCCGCCGCCGTCACCCGGCGCGCTCCTCGGCGGACGTTGAAAAAATCCGCGACGCGGTCAACCGCCGTGCGCAGCGCGGCGTTAACGCGAGGCGACGACACCGAATGACGGCGCCGTCGATGCAACGATCCGGATGAAGTCCCCCAAGAACCCCACGATCAGGAAATGACAACATGAACAAGCTGTCCGCCCTCCTTGCCGCCCTCCTCGCCTCGGCCACGTTCGGCGTGTTCGCGGCCAACGCCGCCCCCGCCGAGTCCGCAAAGCCCGCCGCCACCGTGACCGCCGAGCCCGCGAAGGCCGACGAGGCGAAGCCGGCGAAGTCCACGAAAGCCAAGAAGCACACCGCGAGGAAGACCCACAAGAAGGTCGCCAAGAACGCGGCCAAGCCCGCCACGCCGAAGGCCGAAGAGCCGAAAGCCGAAGCGCCGGCGAAGTAATCCGGGCGCGAGCCCGGCACGGGCGGGGCCCCTTGGGGCTCCGCCTTTTCTTTTGGGAGACGGCTAGAATTCCCGCTCCCCCGCCCATCCCCCCATGAAGATCGTCGTCGGCCTCTCCGGAGGCGTGGATTCCGCCGTCGCCGCGTTGCTGCTCAAGCGCGCGGGACACGACGTGGTCGGCCTCTTCATGAAGAACTGGGAGGACGACGAC
>DASUXK010000400.1:0-3288 GCA_036377935.1 Usitatibacter sp. | reverse complement strand
CGATCGACGCGGCGCAGCGCGGCTCGGTGAGCTTCGAGGATGTCGCGCGTTACCTGGAGGAGCGCGGCAGGCCGCGATAGCCGCGGGGCGGCCTAGTGGATCTCGGGCTCGCCCGTCGCGGCGCCCGCCTCGAGGAAGTCGAAGTCGCAGCCCTGGTCGGCCTGCGTCACGTGCTGGAGGTACAGCGTGCCGAAGCCGCGCGTGAAGTGGGGCTTCGGCGGCTTCCATTCGGCTCGCCTGCGCTCGAGCTCCGCGTCGTCGACCCGCAGCTCCAGGCGGCGGGCGGGCACGTCGAGCGCGATGCGGTCGCCGTCGCGCACCAGCGCGAGCGGCCCGCCCACGAACGACTCGGGCGTCACATGCAGCACGCAGGCGCCGTAGCTCGTGCCGCTCATGCGCGCATCGGAGATGCGCACCATGTCGCGCACGCCCTGCTGCAGCAGCTTCCTCGGGATCGGCAGCTGTCCCCACTCGGGCATGCCCGGCGCGCCCCGCGGCCCCGCGTTCTGCAGCACGATCACCGAATCGGCGTCGATGTCGAGCGCGGGATCGTCGATGCGCGCCGCCATGTCCTCGTAGTTGCGGAACACCACGGCGCGGCCCACGTGCTGCTGCAATCGCGCCTCCATCGCCGGCGGCTTGATGACCGCGCCGCCGGGCGCGAGGTTGCCGCGCAGCACGGCGAGCCCGTCGTGCGCGACCAGGGGATTGGAGCGCGGGCGGATCACGTCGTCGTTCCACGCTTTCGCGCCGGCGATGTTCTCGCCCAGCGTGCGGCCGCTCACGGTGGGCGCGGAGCCGTCGATGAGATCGCCCAGCTCGACGAGCAACGCGCGCAGTCCGCCCGCGTAGAAGAAGTCCTCCATGAGGTACTTCCCCGAGGGGCGCACGTTCGCGAGCACCGGCACCTTGCGGGCGAGCGCGTCGAAGCGGTCGATGTCGAGCGGCACGCCCGCGCGGCGGGCGAGCGCCACGAGGTGCACCAGCGCGTTGGTCGATCCCGCGAGCGCGAGCACGGTGGTCACCGCGTTGTCGAAGGCGCGCGCGTCGGCGATGTCGAGCGGCTTCAGGTCCTCCCACACCATCTCGACGATGCGCTTGCCGGTGAGGGTCGCCATCTGCGCGTGGCGCGAATCGGGTGCGGGGATGGATGCGGCGCCGGGCAGCGTGAGGCCGAGGGCTTCCACCGCCGAGGTCATGGTGGACGCCGTGCCCATCGTCATGCAATGGCCGGGCGAGCGCGCGATGCCGTCCTCCACGCCCTTCCATTCGTCCTCGGTGATGTTGCCGGCGCGAAGCTCGGCCCAGTACTTCCACGTGTCGCTGCCGCTGCCGAGGAGCTTGCCCTGGAAATCGCCGCGCAGCATCGGGCCCGCGGGCATGAAGATCGCGGGCAGGTTCATCGAGAACGCGCCCATCAGCAACGCGGGCGTGGTCTTGTCGCAGCCGCCCATCAGCACGCAGCCGTCGGCGGGGTAGCTCCTCAGCAGCTCCTCGGTCTCCATCGCGAGGAGGTTGCGATAGAGCATCGTCGTGGGCTTCTGGAACGGCTCCGAGAGCGACATCGCCGGCATCTCGATGGGGAAGCCGCCCGCCTGCCAGATGCCGCGCTTCACTTCCTCGGCGCGCTGGCGGAAGTGCGTGTGGCAGGGATTGATCTCGCTCCACGTGTTGATCACCGCGATCACGGGCTTGCCCGCGTAGTCGGAGCGCGGGTAGCCCATCTGCGCCGTGCGTGAGCGGTGCCCGAAGCTGCGCAGGTCGTTCACGCCGTACCAGCGGTGGCTGCGCAGCTCCTCGGGTTTCTTGCGGGGCTTCTTCGCCATCGCGTCAGGCGGCGACCGGGGAGGTCGCAAGGGCGCGGTCGTGCGCGAGGAGCGCCTTCGCGATCGGCTGCACCGCGGCGCGCTCCGAGGCCTCGAGGTTGGAGATCATCGGCAGGATCGGCCCCATCTCCGCGATGCCCGCGAGCGTGACGGCGTCGTGCAGCACGCGGATGGGGCCCAACGCGTCGCGCCGGTCCTCGAGCGGGATGTAGGCGGCGCGGATCTTCGCGGCCTCGTCGTAGTGGCCGGCCTTCAGGAGCGCCAGCAGGCGCATCGAGCCGCGCGGCGCGACGCATACCGATCCCGACGTGAACGCGCGCAGGCCGTAATCGCGCCAGTGCACGATCGCGGGCCGCTCGCCGATGCCGCTGATGACGAGGCTGCGATCGACCTGCTCGACGAGATCGGCGAGGTACGGATCGTCGGAGGGATGCTCGCGCACGATCGCGTACTTGATGGCGCAGATCACGCCGTCCTTCGCGAGCGCGCCGAGCGTCGCGGGCTCGATGTAGCCCATGCCCTTCACGTACGCGACGATGGGCTTGCCGAGGCGGTCCGCGAAGCGACGCAGCGCCGTGGCGACGCCCGAGTCGTTCGAGGGCTTGCCGAACGGCAGCGCCATGGCGGTGGGAAACGCGAGGTCGCGCAGGATCGCGGCCTGGTCCATGAGCTTGCCGTAGTCGGCGCCCGCGGAGGGAATCACCCACGTGTCGTCGCGCACCGAGCCGGCGACGAGCTCGAGCGTGGCCGCGAACTCCGAGGTCGGCAGGTGGTAGAAGTTGGCGTTGCCGCCGTACATCAGCGTGCGCACGCCGCCTTCCTCGAGGTGGCGGATGAGCGCGCGGTTCGCCGCCGGATCGAGCGAGAGATCGGCGCGCCGCGCGAGCGGCGGCACCGCGATCACCGAAGCGGAAAGATCGGCGGGCGTGACGGGCGTCGTCTTCATGGGCCTCCTCCAAAACCGGGGACAGACCCCATTTTCCATTGGGCGAAATTTTTCTGCTCAATCATTTTGCGCTTTGGAAAATGGGGTCTGTCCCCGGTTTCCGAGCAGCTTTCCGCCGTGGCGGAAGACGAGGCCGGTGAAGAGCACGACGACGATGTAGCGCACGGCGTGCGCGGCGGTGACGAACGCCACGCCCATGTGCAGCACCTGCGCGGTGATCGACATCTCCGCGATGCCGCCCGGCGCCGCGGCGAGCAGCCCCGTGCCGACGTACACGCCCGAGAGCTTCGCGAGCGCCCAGCCCACGAGCGCCGCCGAAAGCAGCGTCACCGCGATCGACGGAACCAGCGAGGCCACGAAGCGCGGCGCCTTCACGAGGAAGCTGCGGTCGAAGCGCACGCCCAGCGCGGCGCCGAGCAGCACCTGCGCGCCGCTCGGCAGCGCGTGGGGCACCGAGGAGAGCGTCACGCCGCGCACGGTGAGCGCCGTCGTCGCGAGGAGCGAGCCGATCATGTA
>DASUXK010000399.1:0-4125 GCA_036377935.1 Usitatibacter sp. | reverse complement strand
GTCGAACACGGAGTGCGGTGCCGTTTGCGGGATGGCTAGGATGCCCGATCGCGGGGAGACGGTCTACGGGCCGCGGCGCGCGCGGCGGCGATGCGCGCTCGGCGCCGCGCCGGTCCAGGCGTGGAAGGCGCGGAAGAAGGCCGAAGGCTCCGAGTAGCCGAGCTCGGCGGCGACGTCGGCGATGCGCTTGCGGGTCGTCTCGATCATCGCGAGGGCGCGCGCGCGCCGCAGCTCCTCGCGAATCATCCGGAAGCTCGACCCTTCGTCGGCCAGGCGCCGGTGCAGCGTCCGCGGCGAGACTTCGAGGGACCGCGCGCACGCTTCGAGCGCCGGTGCCGCGGCGAGGTCCCTCGCGAGGAGCTCTCGCACGCGGCGCACCATCTCGCGGTCGCGCCGGTAGAGCATCGAGATCCTTCCCGGTGCGCCCTCGAGGAACGCTTCCACGTCGGCCGCCGAGCGCACGACCGGGTGCTCGAGGAGCGCCGCATCGAAGGCGGCGACGAGCGTGTGCGAATCGAAAGCCGAATGCTCGGTATAGACGAGCGTGTAGTCGGCGGCGTGGGCGGGACGCGGATAGGGGAAGCGCACCGATTGCAGCGCGATGCCGCGCCCGGCGAGCCAGCAGGCGAGGCCGTGGAGCAGCCGCAGCAGCCATTCGAAGGCGAAGACGCGGCGCGGATCGGCGGCGTCGCGGCGCAGGCGCCGGCGCTCGGCGATCTCCAGGCGCGCCACGCCCCGCGAACGCGAGACGCGGACGGCGAGATCGGGCAGGACCAGCGCGAGGAACCGTGCGGCGCGATCGAGCGCCTCGCCCAGCGTGGCGCTTCCCGCGCTCGCGCGGCAGAGGAACTCGAAGGTGCCCGGGCGAAGCGGGGCGGCGAAGAGCGCGAACCCCTCGTCGTCGAGCGTTCGCACCACGGCGTTGTAGAGCGCGACATACGCGGCGATGGGAACGCGGGCGCGCCGGTCGCGCAGCACCGAGGCCGGGATGCCCGCGGCCCGCAGCAGGGGATGGGGATCGATGCCGCGCGCGCCGAGGCCGGAGAGCATGCCGGTCACGAAACCGGCGGCGACCGTTGCACGATCCGCGGGCGACTTCCTCTTGCGGCCGGCGAGGGACGGAGGGGCCATGGTATGGCGGAATTTACACGATTCCGGGCGCGCGGCGCCATGGCGCCCGGCGGCGGATGGCCTATGATGGACGTCACTCGGGCGGCGACCGCGCGCCGCCGTGGAGCCGCCATGAACGACCTGTCCGTCCGCCCCAGGCTCGCGCCGTACAAGTGCGTCCACAAGGTGCGGTTCGTCACCGCCGCCTCGCTCTTCGACGGCCACGACGCCTCGATCAACATCATGCGCCGCATCCTCCAGGCTTCGGGCGCGGAGGTGATCCACCTCGGGCACAACCGGTCGGTCGCCGAGGTGGTGAACGCGGCGCTGCAGGAGGACGTGCAGGGCATCGCCATCACGTCGTACCAGGGCGGGCACCTCGAGTACTTCAAGTACATGCTGGACCTGCTGCGCGACAACGGCGGGGCGGACATCAAGGTCTTCGGCGGCGGCGGCGGCGTGATCGTCCCCGGCGAGATCCAGGCGCTCCACGACTACGGCGTCGCGCGGGTGTATTCGCCCGAGGACGGCGCGGTGATGGGCCTGCAGGGGATGATCAACGACGTCCTCGAGCGCGCCGATTTCGACCTCGGGGCGGCGGCCCCCCGGGAAGGCGAGGCGCTCGATCGCCTTCGCGCGGGCGACCGGCGTGCGCTGGCGCGCATCGTCACGGCCCTCGAGAACGGCGTCTACGGCAAGGATTTCCGCGCGCGGCTGGTGGAGGCGGCGAAGGGCATCGCGGTGCCCACGCTCGGCATCACCGGCACGGGCGGCGCGGGCAAGAGCTCGCTCACCGACGAGCTGGTGCTCCGGCTTCGCATCGACCAGGCGGAGCGGCTGCGCATCGCGATCGTCTCGATCGACCCCTCGCGCAAGCGCACCGGCGGCGCGCTCCTCGGCGACCGCATCCGCATGAACGCGATCGACCACCCCAACGTGTTCATGCGCTCGCTCGCCACGCGCGAGAGCGGCACCGAGATCTCGGCAGCGCTCTCCGAGGTGGTCGCGGCCTGCAAGGTCGCGGGATTCGACCTCGTGATCGTCGAGACGTCGGGCATCGGGCAGGGCGACGCCGCCGTCGTGCCGTTCGTGGACGCCTCGCTCTACGTGATGACGCCCGAGTTCGGCGCGGCGAGCCAGCTCGAGAAGATCGACATGCTCGACTTCGCGGATTTCGTCGCGATCAACAAGTTCGACCGCAAGGGCGCCGAGGACGCGCTGCGCGACGTGCGCAAGCAGTACCAGAGGAACCGCGAGCTCTTCGGCACGCCGCCCGACGCGATGCCCGTGTTCGGCACGCAGGCGAGCCGCTTCAACGACGAGGGCGTGACGGCCCTCTACCACGCGCTCTTCGACCGGCTGCGGGAGAAGGGGTTGAAGGCGGAGCCCGGCAAGCTGCCGCGTGTCGAGACGAAGGTCTCTTCGCGCCATCGCGCGGTCGTCCCGCCCGATCGCTCCCGCTACCTCGCGGAGATCGCCCGCACGGTGCGCGACTACCATGCCGAGGCGGGCGAGCAGGCGCGCATCGCGCGCGAGCGCCAGAGCCTCGTCACGGCGAAGCGGCTCTTCGAGGAGGGCGGTGCGGGCGCTGCCGGGTTCGACGCGCTGATCGCCGCGAAGGAAGCGGCGCTCACGCCCGCCTCGCGCAAGCTCCTCGAGATGTGGCCCACGACGGTGGAGCTCTACGGGCGCGAGGAGTACGTCGTGAAGATCCGCGACCGCGAGATCCGCACGAAGCTCACGCGGGAGACACTCTCCGGCTCGCGCATCCGCAAGGTGGCGCTGCCGCGGTTCGAGGACGAGGGCGAGATCCTGCGCTTCCTGCTCAGCGAGAACGTGCCGGGCTCGTTCCCCTTCACCGCCGGCGTCTTCGCCTTCAAGCGCGAGGCCGAGGATCCCACGCGCATGTTCGCGGGCGAGGGCGACGCGTTTCGCACCAACCGGCGATTCAAGAAGCTCTCCGAAGGCATGCCCGCGCAGCGGCTTTCCACCGCGTTCGACTCGGTGACGCTCTACGGCTTCGATCCCGACGAGCGCCCCGACATCTACGGCAAGGTGGGCAACTCCGGCGTGTCCATCGCGACGCTCGACGACATGAAGGCGCTCTACGACGGCTTCGACCTGTGCGCGCCCGCGACCTCGGTCTCGATGACCATCAACGGGCCGGCGCCCACGATCCTCGCGATGTTCTTCAACACCGCGATCGACCAGCAGGTGGCGAAGTTCAAGGCGGACAACCGGCGCGAGCCCACCGACGACGAGCACGCGAAGATCCGCGAATGGACGCTGTCGACCGTGCGCGGCACCGTGCAGGCGGACATCCTGAAGGAGGACCAGGGGCAGAACACCTGCATCTTCTCCACCGAGTTCGCGCTGAAGATGATGGGCGACATCCAGGAGTACTTCGTCCACCACGACGTGCGCAACTTCTACTCCGTCTCGATCTCCGGCTACCACATCGCCGAGGCCGGGGCGAACCCCATCAGCCAGCTCGCCTTCACGCTCGCCAACGGCTTCACCTACGTCGAGGCGTACCTCGCGCGCGGGATGCACGTGGACGACTTCGCGCCCAACCTCTCGTTCTTCTTCTCGAGCGGGATGGACCCCGAGTACTCGGTGATGGGGCGCGTGGCGCGGCGCATCTGGGCGCTCGCCATGCGCAACCGCTACGGCGCGAACGAGCGGAGCCAGAAGCTCAAGTACCACGCGCAGACCTCGGGCCGCAGCCTCCACGCCCAGGAGATGGCCTTCAACGACATCCGCACGACGCTGCAGGCGCTCACCGCGATCTACGACAACGCGAACAGCCTGCACACCAACGCGTACGACGAAGCCGTCACCACGCCCACCGAGGAGTCGGTGCGCCGCGCGATGGCGATCCAGCTCATCATCAACCGCGAGTGGGGCCTCGCGATGAACGAGAACCCATACCAGGGCTCGTTCGTGATCGAGGAGCTCACGGACCTCGTCGAGGAGGCGGTGCTGAAGGAATTCGAGGCCATCGCCTCGCGCGGC
>DASUXK010000398.1:0-7364 GCA_036377935.1 Usitatibacter sp. | reverse complement strand
GTGATGCCCTGCAGCACCTTCTCCATGCCGTCCATCTTGAGGGTGAGCATCCCTTCGGCGAGCGAGGTGGCGAGGATCTCGGCCACGCGCGCGTGCTCCTGGATCAGCTTCTTGATGGGATCGGTGCCCACGAGCAGCTCGTGCAGGCCCACCCGGCCCTTGTAGCCGGTGCCGCCGCACGCGTCGCATCCCTTCGCGCGATGCAGCCGGAACTCGGGCTTGCCGAAGCCGTAGTCGCGCTGGAAGCGCTCGAAGATCCGCTTGTAGCCCGCGTTCGCGTCGGCCTTGAATTCCGGCGTATTGAGCAGCTCCTGGCAGTACTCGGTGAGGAAGTGCTTCACCTCGGCCTGGTCCGGCGTGTACGCCTCCTTGCACTTGCACAGGCGCTTGGCGAGGCGCTGCGCGAGCACGCCGAGGAGCGCGTCGGCGAAGTTGAACGGGTCCATGCCCATGTCGAGCAGGCGGATGATCGATTCCGGCGCCGAGTTCGTGTGCAACGTGGCGAACACCAGGTGGCCGGTGAGCGAGGCCTCGATGCCGATGGAGGTGGTCTCCTTGTCGCGCATCTCGCCCACCATGATGATGTCCGGGTCGGCCCGCAGGAACGACTTCATCGCGGTGGCGAAGGTGAATCCCGCCTTCGGGTTCACCTGGCACTGGCGCAATCCCTTCTGCGTGATCTCGACCGGGTCCTCCGCGGTCCAGATCTTCGTATCCACGGTGTTGAGCGAGCCCAGCACGGAGTGCAGCGTGGTCGTCTTGCCGGAGCCCGTGGGGCCGCACACGAAGAAGAGCCCGTAGGGCTTCGTGATGCACGACTTGAGGCGCTCCATGTTCGCCGGGAGCACCCCCAGCTTGTCGAGGGGGATCGGCTCGCCGGCGGCGAGGATCCGCATCACCACGTCCTCCACCCCGCCCGCGGTGGGAATGGTCGCCACGCGCAGCTCGATGTCGAGGGGGCCGAACTTCTTGAACTTGATCTTGCCGTCCTGCGGCTTCCTCTTCTCGGAGATGTCGAGGTCGCACATGATCTTCAGGCGCGTGACGAGCGGCTGGCGGTACGCGGCCGGCACCTCGATGTAGTTCGTGAGCGAGCCGTCCTTGCGGAAGCGGATGCCGGTCTTGCCCTTGCCCGGCATCGGCTCGACGTGGATGTCCGAGGCGCCCTGGTGATAGGCGTCCACGATGATCTTGTTCACGAGCTTCACGAGCTCGTTGTCCGCCGCGGCGGAGACGTCGTCGACGCCGGCGCCGCTGTCCTCCTCCTCGTCGAGGCCCTGGAGCAGGTCGCCGATGGATTCGCCGCCCGCGCCCTCCGCCCCGAAGAAGTGGTCGAGCGTCTGGCGGAAATCGCGCTCGGTGGTGACCTTGTACGCGATGCGCGAGCGCGGAAAGACGTTCTCCACCATGCGCGAGTTGCGCACCCGCTCCGGATCGGTCGACATGACCACGACGCCCTTGGGCCCCTCCTCGATCGGGACCCAGTGGTTCGCCTCCGCGTAGTCGCGCTTGATGTTCTTGAGCAGGTCCGGCGGCTTGATGCGGTCCGGCTTGAAGGGCTCGAACTCCACGCCGAAGAACTTGGCGAGCGCCGCGCCGATCGCGGGCGGCTTCACCTGGAACTCCTCGACGAGGATGTCCTCGACGTTCTTGTTCTTGCGCCGCGCGGCCTTGGTCGCGAGCTCGAGCTCCCCGGCGGCGATGACGTTGTCGATCACCAGGTACTCGAACTTGCTCTGGATCGCCCCCGGCATCTGCTGGCGCACGCGGAAGGCGATCGCGAGCGTCTTGGACAGCTCCATGACGCCCTCGTCGTGCAGCGACGAGAAGGGCTGCCCGGAGAGGTTGTTGATGAGCTGCAGCACGCCCATGAGCTCGTTGCCGGCGTCGCCGCCCAGGATCGGCGCGATCAGCATCTGGCGCGAGCGGTAGCCGGTGCGCTGGTCGACGGCCTTCAGGAACGAGAGGTTGGGCGAGTACTGCTTCAGCTCGGCGTCGTCGTAGACGTCCTTGATGTTCATGTGGCGCTTGTGCAGCGCGCAGAAGCCCGCCAGCGACGATTCCGAGATCGGCAGCTTGATGTCCTTGAAGGAGTTGAGCCCCGTCTTCACCTTGGAGACGATCGACTGGCCGTCCTCGCTCGTGATGTAGACGGTGAGGCGGTCGGCCTCGAAGAGCTGGCAGATGTCGCGCGAGACGTCGAGGATGATCTCGTCGATGTTCGCGGTGGAGTGGATGCGGTTGGTGACGGCCTGCAGCTTCTTCGAGAACGCGAGCTTCACGCTCATGTCCGCGACGTTCTGCGGGGCCTGCATCTTGGGTTCGAGGACTGCGCTCATGGTTGCACCTGCGGTGGGGTCATGCGTCCTACAGCGAGAATTCCTGATTGTTCTCGAGCATCCGCGGGCTCCAGCGTCCCGCGGCCTGGCCGATCTCCCGCATGGTGAGCGCGCCTTCGCCCGGCTTCAAGTGGGTGATGAACACCTCGGGGCTCGCCCGCATCTTCGCGAGCTCGCCGGCGAGGAGGTCCGGGCAGAGGTGCTTCGAGGCGGTGGCGATGTCGCGCTCCTTGTTGGAGAAGGCGGTCTCGATGATCAGGTACTTGAGGTTCGGCGTGCGGTTCACCGCCTCCCACAGCGCGTCGTTGGGCGCCGTGTCCCCGGTGTAGACGAGCGAGGCGCGCGCGGTCTCGACCGCGTAGCCCACGGCGGGGACGGTGTGGTTGGCGGGGATCGCGGTGAAGCGGCGTGCGCCGAGCGTCACGGTTTCGCCCGCGGCGATCTCGCGGTAGACCATGAACGGGCGCCGGGCGTCGGGGATCTGGGTGAAATCGGGCCAGATCTTCCAGTTGAAGAGATGCGCGCGGAGGATGTCGAGGGTCTCCTTGATGCCGTAGACCGTGATCGGCGCCGAGCGCATCCAGCATACGGTGTCCACGAGGAAGGGAATGCTCGCCACGTGGTCGAGGTGGGAGTGCGAGACGAAGATGTGGTCGATCTTCGCGAGCGCCTCGAGCGAGAGGTCGCCCACGCCCGTGCCCGCGTCGACGAGCACGTCGTCGTCGACCAGGAGCGAGGTCGTGCGCAATGACCCGCCGATGCCTCCGCTGCACCCCAGTACCCTGATCCTCATCTCCTGTCCCCGGGCGGAGGCGGCCTTCTTCCGGCCTCCGGTCGCGACCGCCGGTCGCGTCAGGGACCGGAGCGTCGGTCCATTATCGGAGAACGTTACCATGGGGACTGTGCGGCATTCCACACGCGCCGCACGGCACGTGCGGCGCCCGGGCGCCGGGCCGCGAGGCCCGTGCCGGCCCCGGGCTCACGGCTTGTAGAAGAACTCCATCTTCACGCCCGCGATCTCGATCAGGTCGTGGTCGCCGAGCGCATGCGCCTGGGCGCCGAGCGAGGCGCCGTTGAGCGTCGGGTAGGTCGCGCCCTCCACGTGCGTGATGAAGTAGCCGTTGGGCCGCTTGGTGATCACCGCCACCTGCACGCCCGGCTTGCCGACCGTCGTGAGGTTCTTGGTGAGGTCGAGCGTCTTGCCGGCGGCGGCGCCCGAAAGCACCTGGATCGCGGCATCGCGCAGCGCACCGCCGGCGGCGGCCGGCGCCGCGGCGGGAGACGCGCCCGGCGGCGTGGTCGTGGTCGGCCCGCCCGGCGGATGCGTCGCCGTGGGCGCTCCCCCGGGCGGCGTGGTGGTCGTCGGCCCCGCGCCCGGGTTGAACGCCTTCAGGTTCGTCTGCGTGTCGCCCGGCGCCTTCTCCGGCGGCGGCCCGGCCTTGGCCGGGTTGCGGATGATCATCGTCTTCTCGAAATCCGCGGCCGTCGCCTGGGCGGGGGCGTCGTTGAAGTACTTGAGCTTGTGCTTGCCGATCTCGACCACGTCGTTGTTCTGCAGGAAGTGCTTCTTGATCGGCTTCCCGTTGACCATCGTGCCGTTGGTGCTGCCCAGGTCCTCGATGAACGAGTCGTTGAGGATCGTGATGATCGCCGCGTGCTCGCCGCTCACCGCGAGGTTGTCGATCTGGATGTCGTTGTGGGGCTTGCGCCCGATGAGCGTGCGCTCCTTGGAGAGCGTGTACTCCTTGAGCACCTGCCCGTCGACGCTGAGGATGAGCTTGGCCATGGTCGTTTTCCTTGGGTGTTACCTGAACAATGCCTTCAGGCGCGCGAGCCAGCCGCGCTCGATGCCGAAGGGCTGCGCGACGCGGATGAGCATCGCCGAGATGTTGTCGCGGCCGCCGTTGTCGTTGGCGGCCTGCACGAGCTGCTGCACGGTGAGGCCGGGGTTGGACTTGAGCGTGATGAGGGTGAGGCGGATCTCCTCGTCCTCCACCATGTCGGAGAGGCCGTCGGAGCACAGCAGGTACATGTCGTCGGGAAGCGCCTCGTGCACGTGGATCTCGGGCTCGACCACGGGATCGATGCCGAGCGCGCGCGTCACGAGGTTCTTGTTCTGCGAGAGCTTCGCCTCCTCCGGCGTGATGAGGCCGGAGTCGAGCTGCTCCTGCAGCAGCGAATGGTCGCGCGTGACCTGCTCCATGGCGTCGCCGCGCACGCGGTACAGGCGCGAGTCGCCGATGTGCGCCACCGCCACGAAGTTGTCGTAGAAGAGGCTCATCACGAGCGTGGTGCCCATGCCCGCGCACTCGGGATTGTTCTGCGACGTGGTGAAGATGGCGCCGTTCGCGCGGTCGATCTGCTCGCGGATCAGGCGCTCGGCGAGCGCCTTCGCCTCCTCGCGCGAAAGGCGGTCCACCGCGTGCGGGTTCCACGCCTGCACCAGGCCCTCGCTGATGAGGGACGTCGCCATGCCGCTCGCCACCTCTCCGGCGTTGTAGCCGCCCATGCCGTCGGCGAGGACGTACAAGCCGATCTCGGGGCGCGACTCGATGCAATCCTCGTTGTGGTCGCGCACGCGCCCGGCATCGGTGAGACTCGCCGCCTGCAGCACCTGCGACAAGTTCATCGATGTCCCCGCACCGGGCCCGCGCCGGCCGACTCGCGGCCGCCCTCCCTGTTGCCGTGCGCCTGTTGTTCCATGCCGTTTCCGGTTGTTTTCGTTCGATGCGCTCCCCAAGCGCACTCCCCGCGCTCGGCGCGCGCCGGCCGCCCCGCGGCCGAAACGCGCAAAACCACGGATTTATAATAACTTAAAAAGCTTTTTTCAGAAACAATCCCACTTCCGGCCGGATGTGCCTGAATTGCCGTGGATATCCGCAAGCCGGAGCGGGGCCGCGGCAGGCGCGGCGCATTTCGTCCGCTGCGGCAAAATTCCTGTTCCGGCGGAGCTTTCCGGCCGGGTCGCGAGTCATTATACGATTGGGGTTTCCCCCACCGAGTCTCCCCCCATGGACCGCCTGCAAGACGTGGATCCGCTGGAAACGCGCGAATGGGTCGATTCGCTCGACGCCGTGCTCGAAGTCGAAGGACCCGAGCGCGCGCACTTCATCCTCGAGCAACTCGTCGACAAGGCGCGCCGCTCGGGCGCGTACCTGCCCTACAGCGCGAAGACCGCGTACATCAACACGATCCCGCCGCACCTCGAGGAGCACATCCCCGGCGACCAGGCGATCGAGCACCGCCTGCGCGCGATCGTGCGCTGGAATGCCGTCGCGATGGTGCTGCGCGCGGGCAAGAAGAACCTCGAGCTGGGCGGCCACATCGCGAGCTTCGCTTCCGCCGCCACGCTCTACGACGTGGGCTTCAACCACTTCTGGCACGGCCCCGGCGAGTCGCATGGCGGCGACCTCGTCTACATGCAGGGGCACTCGTCGCCGGGCGTCTACGCGCGCGCGTTCCTCGAGGGCCGGCTCACCGAGGAGCAGCTCGACCACTTTCGCATGGAAGTCGACGGCAAGGGCATCCCCTCGTACCCGCATCCGTGGCTCATGCCCGATTTCTGGCAGTTCCCCACGGTGTCGATGGGCCTGGGCCCCATCCAGGCGATCTACCAGGCGCGTTTCCTGCGCTACCTCGAGGGGCGCGGCCTCGCGAAGACCGCGGAACGCCGCGTGTGGGCCTTCATGGGCGACGGCGAGATGGACGAGCCCGAGTCGATGGGCGCGATCGGCATGGCCGCGCGCGAGGGCCTCGACAACCTCATCTTCGTCGTGAACTGCAACCTGCAGCGCCTCGACGGGCCGGTGCGCGGCAACGGCAAGATCATCCAGGAGCTCGAGGCGGATTTCCGCGGCGCCGGCTGGAACGTGATCAAGGTGATCTGGGGCTCCTACTGGGATCCCCTCCTCGCGCGCGACAACGACGGGCTGCTGCAGCGGCGCATGGAGGAAGCCGTCGACGGCGAGTACCAGAAATTCAAGAGCCGTGACGGCGCCTACGTGCGCGAGCATTTCTTCGGCAAGTATCCCGAGCTCAAGGAGCGCGTGGCGAGCATGTCCGACGAGGACATCTGGCGCCTGAACCGCGGCGGCCACGACCCGCACAAGATCTACGCGGCGTACGCGGCGGCGATGAAGCACCAGGGCCAGCCCACCGTGATCCTCGCGAAGACCGTGAAGGGCTACGGCATGGGCGCCGTGGGCGAGGGCAAGAACATCGCGCACCAGCAGAAGAAGATGCCCAGCGAGGCGCTGCGCCAGTTCCGCGACCGCTTCAACATCCCGGTCCCCGACGACCGGCTGGCCGAGATCCCGTACTACCGCCCGGACGAGAAGTCGCCCGAGATGCAGTACCTGCGCGAGCTGCGCGCGAAGCTCGGCGGCTTTGTCCCGCAGCGCCGCCGCAAGAGCCGCTCGCTCGAAGTGCCGAAGCTCGAGGCGTTCAAGCCCGTGCTCGACGCGACCGCCGAAGGGCGCGAGATCTCGACCACGATGGCCTTCGTGCGCTGCCTGGGCATCCTCGTGAAGGACAAGAACGTCGGGCGCAACGTCGTGCCCATCGTGCCCGACGAGTCGCGCACGTTCGGCATGGAGGGGCTCTTCCGCCAGCTCGGCATCTACTCGGCGGTGGGCCAGCTCTACGAGCCCGAGGACAGCGACCAGCTCATGTTCTACAAGGAGGACCGCGGCGGGCAGATGCTGCAGGAAGGCATCAACGAGCCGGGCGCGATGTGCTCGTGGATGGCCGCGGCGACGTCGTACTCGAACAACGACGTGCCGATGATCCCCTTCTACATCTTCTATTCGATGTTCGGCTTCCAGCGCACCGGCGACCTCTGCTGGGCCTCGGGCGACATCCGCGCGCGCGGCTTCCTCCTCGGCGGCACGTCGGGGCGCACGACGCTGAACGGCGAGGGCCTGCAGCACGAGGACGGCCACAGCCAGGTGCTCTCGTCGGTGGTCCCGAACTGCATCTCCTACGATCCCACGTTCGCCTACGAGGTCGCGGTGATCCTGCAGGACG
>DASUXK010000397.1:0-11790 GCA_036377935.1 Usitatibacter sp. | reverse complement strand
CCGACTCGAACACCACGCTCGGACCGTAGTACACGGGCGCGGGCTCGTAGTAGACGGGCGCGGGCGGGTAGTACACCGGCGCGGGCGGAGGCACGTAATAGCGGCCCACCGGCGGCCGGTAGCCGTAGTAGCGCGAACCGTAGTACGGGCCCGAATCGGCCGCGATGCTCGAGCCGACGATGGCGCCCAGCACGCCGCCCACCGCGGCGCCGTTGCGGC
Organism: Usitatibacter sp.; assembly: GCA_036377935.1. Classification (GTDB taxonomy): domain Bacteria; phylum Pseudomonadota; class Gammaproteobacteria; order Burkholderiales; family Usitatibacteraceae; genus Usitatibacter. Next base: position 11,571 of record DASUXK010000397.1, on the reverse strand, counting down.
TGCCGGTGCTGTGCCCGATCGCGGCGCCGATGCCGCCGCCGATGAGGGCGCCGGCCAGCGGATCGCCCGCCGAGGCCGGGGTGGAAAGGGTGGCTGCACCGAGACCCGCAGCCGCGACGGCGATCACCAGGGATTTCTTCAGCATCTGTTTTCTCCTTGCATTGCGTCCCATGATTATCGGACACGGGCGAGGGGACCGGGTGCCCCGAATCCGTAACAGAGTTAACGGCTTGCGGGGCGAAAGGTGGTCAACGAATACAATTCGTTACACATGGGACGCCCGAAGTGAACGCCAACGACCTGGACCTGCTGCGCATCGCCGCGATCTTCTCGCTCGTCGCGTGGGCGAGCGGCCTGCGCCTGTACCTCGTCGTCTTCGCGTTGGGGCTCGCCGGCTACAACGGGTGGGTCGAGCTGCCCGAGGGCCTGCGCGTGCTGCAGCATCCGTACGTGATCGGCGCGGCGGGGTTGATGCTCTTCCTCGAGTTCTTCGCCGACAAGGTGCCGTGGATCGACAGCGCGTGGGACCAGGTGCACACGTTCATCCGCATCCCGGCCGGCGCGCTCCTCGCCGCGGGCGCGACGGGCGACACGGTGAGCGCGATGACGATCGCCGCGGGCATCCTGGGCGGCACCATCACGGCGGGGACGCACTTCGCGAAGACCGGCGGGCGCCTCGCGCTCAACACCTCGCCCGAGCCCTTCACCAACTGGGCGGCCTCGCTCACCGAAGACGCCGCGGTGGTGGGCGCGACGTGGCTCGCGTTCGCGCACCCCATCGTCTTCCTCGCGCTCTTCGCGATCTTCATCGCGCTCCTCGCGTGGCTGCTGCCGAAGCTCTGGCGCTTCGTCGCGTCGGTCTTCCGGCGTCTACGCCGCCCGGTGAACCCCGGCACGCCGTGACGCTGCTCGTCGACAACGCCACCGTCGCGCGCGTGCTCACGATGCGCGACACGATCGAGGCGCTCGAGGGCTCGTATCGCGAGCTCGCCGAAGGGCGCGGCGTGTGCAGGCCGCGCATCGACGTGCGCATGCCCACCCGCGAGGAGGGCAAGACCTATCGCTGGGGCACGATGGAGGGCGGCGGCGCGCGATACTTCGCGATCCGCATGAAGTCCGACGTCGTGTACGAGGAGCGGCGCGGCGGCTCGCGCACCGAGGAGAAGTACTGCGTGCGCCCGGGCCTCTTCTGCGGCCTCGTGCTGCTCTTCTCGGTCGAGAACGGCGAGCCGCTCGCGATCGTGAACGACGGCATCCTGCAGCACATGCGCGTGGGCGCGGATGGGGCCATCGGCGCGAAGCACATGGCGAAGGAGGGCGCGCGCGTGCTCGGCATGCTGGGCTCGGGCGGCATGGCGCGCTCGCACGTCGAGGCGATCCTCTGCGTGCGTCCCATCGAGCGGCTGCAGGTGTACAGCCCGACGCGCGCGCACCGCGAGGCGTTCGCGCGCGAGATGGCGCAGCGCCACGGCATCGAGGCCGTCGCGTGCGATTCTCCCGCGCAGATCTATCGCGGCGCGGACATCGTCGCGGCGGTGACCGATTCGGCGGTGCCCGTGCTGGACGGGCGCCTGGTCGAGCCGGGGACGCACCTCGTCAACGTGGGCGGCGGCGGAAGGCTCGACGATGGGAGCCTCGCGCGAGTGGATGCCTACCTGCGCTTCGGCAACGCGCCGGCGCCGGAGGGCCACCCGGAGCTGGCGCTCGAGGACGAGTACCTCACGTGGAGCACGCGCGGCTCGGCCCCTCGCGGCAAGGCGCGCGGCGTGGCGCTGCCCGGCAAGGTGGTCTACCTCGCCGAGATCCTCGCGGGAACGAAGAAGGGCCGCACGTCGGCGGCCCAGGTGACCTGGAGCGAGCGGGGCAACCTGCAGGGCGCCCAGTTCCACGCCGTCGCGGGGCGCGCCTACGAGGCGGCCCGCGCGGCGGGGCTCGGCCGGGAGATCCCGACCGAATGGCTGCTGCAGGAGATCCGCGACTAGCGGCGGCTGGTCTTGTCCGCGTTCTTCGCGGCGTTGTTCTTCGCCTGCTTGTCGTTCCTGGCGGCGTTCTTCGCCTGCTTGCCGCCCACCGCCGCGTCGGCGCTCTCCGCCATCTGCAGGTGGTGCTCGAGCGTCGGCGCCGTCTGCTGCGCGAAGCTCCTGACGTCGGGGTCCTTGGCCTTCTCGGCCTGCTTCTTGAACTCCTTCACGTCCTTCTTGTGGTCCTTGACCATGTAGTCCATGTACTCGCGGTCGAACTCCTGGCCCTGCTTCTTCATCAGCTTGCTCGCCTCGTGGTTCTGCGAGAGCTTGGGGCCTTCGGGCATCGTCACGCCCTTCTCCTGCGCGAGCTGGCGGATCTTCTCGTTCGCCTGCGAGTGGTCGCGCTCCATCTGCTGCGCGAACTGCTTCACCTCGGGGCTGGACGCGCGCTCCTGCGCGATCTTCGCGAGCTCGACCTCGGCCATGCCGCCCTTGGCGGCCTCCTCGATGAACTTGCGGTCGGAGTGCGAGAGGTTCGACTTCGCGTGGCTTTCCGAGCGGCCCGTGGCCGACGGAATGTCGCGCGCGGTGTTCGTCGCGTTCGGCCCGCCCATCGAGTTCGACTGCACCGTGGAATTGCCCTGCGCGTACGCGGCGCCGGCGAAGAGGCCCACCGCGGCGAGGGCGGCGGGCAGCGCTTTCATGTAGCCAATGCGGATCATGGTTTTCTCCTGACAGGTTATGCCAATTCGACTGCCCGCTCAGGAATCGGTGCCCCGCGCATGCGTCCCCGCGGCATGGTCCAGGCGGCGCACGTAGAGGTCCTGCACGAGGCTCACGACCACGACTAGCAGCGGCATCGCGAAGAGCACGCCGATCAGCCCGAAGAGGAGCCCGAACACCACGGCGCCCAGGAGCCCCACCGCGGGCGGCAGCGACACCGCCCAGCGCTGCACGAGCGGCACGATGAAGTGCCCCTCGCAGAACTGCACCACCATGTACACCACGACCGCCCAGAGTGCGACGTCCGGCCCCTGGGCGAAGGCGACCAGCACGCCGGGAACCGCCGCGGCGAGCGGCCCGATCACCGGGACGAAGTCGAGCAGGCCCGAGAGCAGGCCGAGCGCGAAGGGCATCGGCACGCCGGCCATCCACAATCCGATGGCGGTCGCGATCCCCACCACCACCATCGAGACCAGCTGGCCGAGGAGCCAGCGGCGCAGCTTCGAGACCGCGTCCTCGAGCGCGCGGTCCACGCGCTTGCGCGAGCCCGGCGGCAGCAGGTGCAGCGCCCCGCGCCGGTACGATTCGGGGTTCGCGGCGAGATAGAGCGAGAGCACGAGCACCAGCAGCACGTCGAGCACGCCGCCGAAGACCGTGACCGTGCCCTTCGCCACGCGCGCCATGTTGTCGGCGCTCACGAGCGACTTCAGCTCGCCCGAGACGTGGCTCCCGACCTCGGTGCGCTGCAGGTACTGCTGCAGCTTGTCGAGGGCGTTCGGGATCGCGTCGGAGAGCTCGCGCGCCTGCTCGGCGATGCTCGTGCCGAAGAGCCACCCCACGCCGGCGAGGAACGCGGCGAAGAGGACCACCACGATGGCGACCGCGATCGCGTCGGGGATGTGCAGCCGCCGGGCGATGGGCTCGCTGCCCGCGTGAATGGCGGTCGCCAGCACGATGCCCGCGAAGGCGAGCATCAGCACCGGCAGGATTTTCCAGAGGAAGAGCGCGAGCGTGACGAGGCCGATGGCCACCAGCACGTTGCGCGCCACGGAGCGCGTTTCCATCGCCCGGTTCGACCGCCGCCGGGCGATTCGTTCCGCCTAAGGGGAAAGGGGGCCTGACCCCTTCGAGGCGAGGCGCTCGGCTTCGGCGGGGGTGGGGAGCTGCGGGCGGTCGCGGTCGGCGGCGACGAGGCAGAGGAAGCCGAGCGGCGAATCGGGGGCGGCGCGGAACTGGTGCCACGTCATCGGCGGCACGCTCACGAGGTCGTTGGGCGCGAGGTCGTAGGCCTCGTCGCCCACGAGGCAGCGGCCGCGGCCGCGGATCACCATCACCGAGTGCACGTGCTCGTGGCGCTCGAGCGTGGTCCAGCCGCCGGGCGCCACCTCGAAGTAGCGCAGCTGCACGGGCAAGTCGCCCTCGAAGAGCACCTGGCGCGTGACGTCCTTGAACGGCGCCGCGCCCTCGTCCTTGTAGCGCAGCACTTCCACGCCTTCCCAGCGGAAGTCGCCCTGGTGGTGGCGCACGAGCGGCTTGCGGTCGTTGTCCATGGCGTCGATTCTATCCCCGCACCGCCGCGACGAACTCGCGCGCGCGCTCGAGCAGGCGCTCCTTCGCGACGAGCAACGCGCCGCCGATGAGGAGCATGGTGTCCGCGCCGTATCCCTCGACCATCTCCGGGACGCGCTCCACCGTCATGCCGCCCGCGGGCACGGGCAGCGCCGGCTTCAATGCGTGCCATTCGCGCCGGGCGGCGTGCGCGATCGCCATGCACGTCTCGCGGCTGTAGCTGAAGCGCCCGCCGTGGTTCGGGAAGATGGTCGCGTCGGCGCCGAAGAGGCGGAAGAGCGTGCCGAGCAGAAGCGGCGGCGCGATGCGCGTCGCGCCGCCGAAGGCGGGATGCGCCATCACCGGGATGTCCAGCTCGACCTGCATCTCCATGAACGCGGGCACGCCGAGGAGCATGGGCGCCGCGAGCGCCATCCTCACGCCATGCTCGCGCGCGATGCGCGCCTGCGCCTCGAGCGCGCGCGGCGAGCCGGAGAAGGTCGGCGCGTACACCGTGCATCCGCCGGTCTCGCGGTTCGCCTCGTCGATGGCGCGCTGCACTGCTGGGACGCGCTCGGCAAAGGGCTGGTCCGCCTGGTCGGCGAGGCCGTGGTCGTCCTTGATCACGTCGATGCCCGCGCGCGCGAACGTGCCCGCGAGCGCGGCGAGGTGCGCGACGCTCGAGCCCTGCGGCTTCAGCGCCGTGCAGGTGAGCGGGCGGTCGTGCGCGCGCACCCTCTCGCGGATGCCGTCGATGCCGAAGCGCGGGCCGGGAAACGCGCGCACGTACCCGGCGGGGAACGCGACGTCGGCGAGCTCGACCTCGGGCTGCAGCGAGCAGTTGCCGAAGAGCATGTTGAGGAGCTGGGAGGCCTCGGGGCCGGTGGTCGGGCAGGCGATGCCGATCTCGACTTCGAAGCGGCCGTCGCGCGGGCGGATCGCCTCCACCCGCGCGACGACGTCGTCGAGCACGTGGCGGTCGGCGATCGCCTCCACCGGCATCTCGACGCTCTGCTCCACGGCGAGCGAGCGCGCGCGCGCCTCGACCTCGCGCTCCGGCACGTCCAGCAGGTAGGTGGCACGGATGCGTTGCGTGGGCGCGCTCATGCGGCCCTCAGCGCGTCGACGATCTCGAGCTTCGCCGCGCGCACGCTGGGCAGGAATCCGCCCGCGAGCCCCATGAAGAGCGAGAAGACGAGGCCGTCGACGACGATGCGCGTCGTGAGGTCGAAGCCGAAGGCGAGCTGGCTGAACGACTGGAAGTTCATGGTGGTGACGGTGAAGGATTGCAGGAAGGAGGCGAGGACGAGACCGGCGGCGCCGCCGGCGAGCGCGAGGAAGACCGACTCGAGCAGGAACGCGGCGAGGATCGCGCGGCGGCGGAAGCCCAGCGCGCGCAGCGTCCCGATCTCGGCGGTGCGGTTGGCGACCGAGGCGTACATGGTGATCATGGCGCCCAGCGTGGCGCCGATCGAGAAGATGATCGAGAGCGTGATCCCGAGCACGCGGATGAACTGCGAGAGGGATTTCGACTGCTCCTCGTAGAAGGTGGGCTCGGGCTTCACGTCGAGGACGAGGCGCTGGTCGGTGGCGATGCGGTGGGCGAACGAATCGAAGTCGGAGGCGGCGCGCAGCTCCGCGATCATCGACGAATACACCGTGCGGCGGAAGGCCTGCATCATCTGGTCCACGTCGCCCCAGATCTCGGAATCGAAGCCCGACTTGCCCGCGTCGAAGATCCCCACGACCGTCCACTCGCGTCCGGCGAAGCGCGGGTGCTCGCCGATGCCCACGCCGTCGTAGTTGTCGGCGATGCCGCGGCCCACGATGATCTCGGACGATCCCGGCCGGAACATGCGCCCCTCGGCGATGCGCACCTGGGGCCGGATCCGCAATCCCAGCGCCGGGAGCCCGCGCACCATCACGTTGGAGGGCTTGTCGGTGCCGCGCTTGGCAAGCGCGATCAGCACCACCGTCTCCTTCGACACCAGCGGCTCGCCCGAGGCCGAGCGCGCCACCTCGGGCAGCGTCTCGACGAGCGAGGCCTGCTCGCGCGTCACCGCGCTCTGGATTTCCGTCTGCGAGGACTGGCGCAGCAGGATCGCGTTGCGCGGATCTCCCGTGGCCACCAGCGTGCGGCGCAACCCGGCGTCGAGCATCAGCACCGCGGAGAACACGAACACCACGAGCGCCATCCCGCCCGCCGTGAGCGCGGTGGTGAGGCGCCGCGTCCAGAGGTTGCGAAGGATGTAGGAAAGCGGGATTTTCATGCGATCTTCACGCGGGGGTCAGCCGATCGCCCGCAGCCCGTCCACGATCCGCACCCGCGCCGCGCGGATCGAGGGCACGAGGCCCGCGAGGAACCCCACGCCCAGCGCCGCGAGCGCCTGCATGGCGACGGTGTCGGGCGCGACCTTGAAGACCGGGAACACCGCCGAGAGCGTCGCCTTGAAGGCCGAGGCGACCGGGAAGGTGAGGGCGATCCCGACGATGCCGCCGAGGAGGGCGAGGGCGACCGACTCGCCCACGATCAGCGCCGCGATGAAGCCCGGCTCGAAGCCCAGCGCCTTCAGCGTCGCGTACTCGGAGAGCCGCTCGCGCGCGGTCATCGCCATCGTGTTCGCCACCACCGCGAAGATGATGACGATCACCACGAACGAGACGATGCGCACCGCCATCACGATCGCCTCGGTCTGCGCGATGAAGCCGAGCTGGAACGCCTTCTCGGTCTCGGTGATCGTCTCGGCGAGCGAGTTGCGGAACTCCTTGTCGATGGCCTGCGTGATCTCCGCGGAGCGGCCGGGATCGGCGATCTGCACGACGAAGAGCCCCGCCTGCTCCGCGCGGCGCGGCGAGAGCTTCTTCATCTGCTCGTTGAGGTAATCCCAGTGGAAGTACATCTGGCGCGTGATGGTGGTGTCGTCGCGCGGCTCGAAGATCCCGTCCACGTGGAATTCCCACAGGCCGGGAAAGATCGTCCCCTTGATCGGGATGGTATCGCCCACCTTGAAATGGTGCTGGTCAGCGAGCTGGCGCCCGACCATCGCGCCGCGCTGGTCCTTCTGCCACGCGAGGAGCTCCTCCGGCCGCGTGCGGAATTCGGGGAAGAGGTCGAACCACACCTCGTGGTCCACGGCGAACTGCGGAAAGAAGTTCCCGTAGGACTCGTCCTTGTAGATGCCGCCGAACCAGTTGGACACCGCGACCGCCTTCACGCCGTCGATCGCGCGGATGCGCTCGCGGTAGTAGATCGGCAGCGGGAAGACGAGGGAAGTGGCGTTGCGGGTGATGAGGCGCGAGGCCGAGGACATGTCCGCGCCGGCGTACCACGCATGCACCACGGTCTGCAGCAACCCGAAGGCGAGGATCGCGACCACGAGCCCGGCGACGGTGAGCGCCGTGCGCAGGCGGTGGCGGAAGAGGTTCTTGAGGATGAGCTTGAAGAAGTGCATGGCGAAAACCGGGGACAGACCCTACGACGCGCGAAGCCCGGGCGGCGGCGCAGGGGAGGGTCTGTCCCCATCGACCAATTCCCCCTTCTCCAGGTGCGTCACGCGCTTCGCCGATTCGACGGCGTGCGCATCGTGGGTCACCATGACGATAGTCTTGCCCATCTCGGCGTTGAGGCGCCGCAGGAGGGCCAGCACCTCCTCGGCGCTCTTGCGGTCGAGGTCGCCGGTGGGCTCGTCGGCGACGATGATCGTGGGGTCGGTGATGATGGCGCGCGCGATGGCCACGCGCTGCTGCTGGCCGCCGGAGAGCTCGTTGGGGTAGTGCGACATGCGGTCGGAGAGGCCCACCAGCGCGAGCGCCATCTCCACGCGGCTGCGCCGCTCGCGCCGCCGGAGCGAGGTGAGCATCAGCGGCAGCTCCACGTTCTCGAACGCGTCGAGCACCGGCATCAGGTTGTAGAACTGGAAGACGAAGCCCACGTGCGCGGCGCGCCAGTCGGCGAGCTCCGCCTCGGAAAACCGCGTGATGTCCTCGCCGTCGACAAGCAGCGTCCCCGAGTCGGGCTTGTCGATGCCGGCGATGAGGTTGAGGAGGGTGGTCTTGCCGGAGCCCGAAGGGCCCATCAACGCGATGAACTCGCCGCGCGCGATGTCGAGCGTGATGTCGCGCAGCACCGGCACTTCCTGGCCGCCGCGCCGGTAGCCCTTCGAGAGGTGCGCGATGGAGACGATCGGCCGCTCGGCCATGGCGCTACTTCTTCGCTTCGGCGACGCGCGCTCCGTCGGCGAGCTTCGCCGGCGGCCTCAACGCGACCTTGTCCCCCGGCTTCACGCCCGAGACCTGCACGAGGTCGCCGAGCTTCGCGGGCTTGCCGACGTCCACCGCGTGGGCCACGTCCTTCGCGTCGATGCGGAAGACGACGCTCCTGCCGTCGCGCTCCACGACCGCCTCGGGCCGCACCGCCACCACCGGCTCGCGTTCCTGCGGACGCGCCTCGCGCTCGAGGAACGCCACCTTCGCGCTCATGTCGGGGAGCACGCGCGAATCGTGGTCCACGAACGACACCTTCACGAGGAGCGTCGCCTTGGTGCGGTCGACCGTCGGCACGATGCGCGAGACCTTGCCGCGCAGGCGCATGTCGGGATACGCGTCGAGCTGGATCTCGGTGGGCATGCCCTCGCGGATCTTCGCGATCGAGGACTCGGACACGTCGGCCTCGACCTCGAGCGTCTTCATGTCCGCCATGTTCACCACCGCGCCCTTCGAGTCGGTGGCCGAGGAGAAAGGCGTGAGGATGTCGCCCACGTTGGCGTTCTTGGTGAGCACCATGCCGTCGAAGGGCGCGCGGATGAGCGTCTGGTCGAGCGCGACCTGTGCCTGGCGCGCGTTCGCCTGCGCGACGCCGATCGCCGCGCGCAGCGAGGCGATGGCCGCCTTCGCCTTCTCGGCGCGGGCGACCGCCGTATCGAGCGCGGCGGCCGAGACGAACTTCTTCGCGTAGAGCTCCTGCGTTCGGCGCAGGTTCTGCTCCGCGTCGTGCAGCTCGGCCTCGCCCTGATCGAGGTTCGCCTTCGCCGCGGCGACGTTCGCCAACGCCGAGTCGCGGGCGGCGGCGACGTCGGCGTTCTCCAGGCGCGCGATGACATCGCCTTCCTTCACGCGCGTGCCTTCCTGCACGCCGAGCCACTCGAGGCGCCCCGTCGCCTTGGTGGAGACCGAGGCCTTGCGTGCCGCCACGACGCGCCCCGTCGCGTTGAGCAACGTGATCGCCTGCGTGGGATAGGCGGTGGTCACGGTCGCCGTCTCCACCGTGATCGGGGCGGTGGCGACGCGCCACGCGACGATCACGCCGATGAGGACGGCCGCGAGCGCGCCGAACGTCCATTTCCCGAAGCGTCGCCGCCTCGGCCTCGCCCGGGCGCCGCGGTCGATGGAAAGCTGCGAGAGGTCGGGCGAATCCATCGCGCGGCCCTCAGAAGAGCGCGAGCGCCGCCTCGTGCAGCGCCTGGCCGCGCTCGGCGAACGCGTCCACGATGCCGAAATGGTGCACGCCCGAAAGCTCGAGGTGGCTGCGCACCTGCGGCCGCCACGCCTCGGCGATGAGGCGCGACTGGCGGCGGAACTCCGAGCTCTCCTCCGCGCCCGCGGCCACGACCAGCGGGGCGGGGATCGTGCGAGGACGCGGCGCGAGGGCGAGGCGCTCGACCGCCGCCGGATCGAGGCGGAAATCCTCGTTGAAGCGGAAGTGGCGCAGCGGCTCGAAGTCGTAGACGCCGCTCATCGCGATGCCGCCCGCGATGCGCGCGGGATCGAAGGCGAGGCGCTCGCGCGGCGCGGCGAACAGCGCGGCGGCGAGGTGGCCGCCGGCGGACCATCCGGAGACGACCACGCGCTCCGTCGCGAGCCCCTGCGCCGCGCCGTGCGCGAAGACCCAGTTCACCGCGTCGATCGCATCCTCGACCGTGTCCTCGATGCGCACCTCGGGCGCGAGCCGGTAGCGCGGAATCGCCACGCCGATGCCCGCGGCGACGAAGGGCGCCGCGATCCACGAGAAGAGGTCCTTGTCGAGCGAGCGCCAGTAGCCGCCGTGGATGAAGACCAGGGTTCCGCGGCGGCCTGCCGCCGGGAAGACGTCGAGGCGCTGGCGCGGGTGCGATCCATAGGGAAGATCGAGCGATCCGGCGAGCGTTGTGCGCACGTAGGCGGAATCGCGCTCCCACCGGGCGAAATATGCGGGGTGCTCCGGGACGAGCGCCCGGTTGTCGTACTCGCGTTCGACGAAATCCCGGTCCATCCCCGCGATCCTACACTGCCGCCGGCGACCGACGCTTCGGCATGGCGGATGCGGAAAATCCGACAAACGCCCGTCCGGGGGCCGTGATATCTTGGCTCCCGAAGTTTCCCCGCAGGAGGCCCACATGTCGAAGAACAACCGCAAGAACCCCGGCAGCGGCAACGGCGAGCTCTCGGAGCAGCAGCTCGACCGCGTCGCGGGCGGCCAGGAAGTGCGCAAGATGGAGACCATCGTCGTCACCGCCAAGCGCCCCGCGGCGCAGCAAAAGGTGGTGAAGATGGAGACCATCGTCGTCACCGCGCAGCGCGAGAAGCCCGACCTCGCGGGCACCAAGCTCGCCTCGGTCGACCCCGGCAAGATCCGCAAGTAGCGCTTCAGGCCACCTGCCGCGCGAGGAGCGCGGCGAAGGGCCCGTCGCGCGAGGCGAGCTCGCGGAACGTCCCCTGCTGGGCGATCCGCCCGCCGTCCAGCACCACGATGCGATCGGCATCGCGCACGGTGTCGAGCCGGTGCGCGATGACGATGCGCGTGGCGCCGAGCGCGGCGAGCGTCTCCATCACCGCCGCCTGCGACGCGTTGTCGAGCGCGCTCGTCGCTTCATCCAGGAGCACGATGCGCGGCGAGCGCACGAGGGCGCGCGCGAGCAGCACGCGCTGGCGCTGCCCGCCGGAAAGGGTGCTCAACCCTTCGCCCACGAGCGTGTAGATCCCCATCGGCATCGCCTCGATGTCCGCCGCGAGCCCCGCGCGCCGCGCCGCGTCCCACGCCTCGTCGGGGCTCGCGTGCGACGCGCCCGCGATGTTCGTGTAGAGATCGCCGGGCCAGAGCCTTCCGTTCTGCAGCACGGTGCCGATGCGCCGCCGCAGCCACGGCGCGTCGAGCGCCGCGAGGTCGAGCCCGTCGTAGCGCACGGTGCCGGCGAGCGGGCGCTCGAAGTCCAGCAGCAGGCGCAGCAGCGTGGACTTGCCCGAGCCGCTCGGCCCCACGATCGCGATGAACTCGCCCGGGCGAACCTCGAGATCGATGCCGCACAGCACCTCGGGACCGCCGGGGTAGGCGAAGCGCACGCCTTCGAGCGCGACCGCGCCC
>DASUXK010000396.1:0-6825 GCA_036377935.1 Usitatibacter sp. | reverse complement strand
CAACCGCGCCACCGAGCTCAAGGAGCGCGCCGCCGCCGATGCGCCCACCGTCGCCGCGCTGCCCCAGGACACGCCGGTGAAGGTGCTCGCGAGGGGCGGCGGATGGACGCGCGTGGAGGCGGGCGGCAAGCCCGGCTGGGTGCGCGTGTTCCACCTGCGCTTCCCGGCGCGCGTCGAATCCTCCGCGTCGTCGGGCAGCGGGCTCGCGAGCCTGGGCTCCGCGCTCGGCTTCGGGCAGAGGAACGAGCAGGCGCGCCTCGCGACGACGGGCATCCGGGGGCTGTCCACCGAGGACGTGAAGAACGCGAATCCCGACCCGGCCGCGCTCGAGCGCATGCAGTCGTTCCGCGCCGACCGGCCCGGCGCCGAGCGCTTCGCGCGCGAGGCGAAGCTCGTCGAGGCGCGCGTCGCGGCGCCGCAGGGATCGTCCCCGGGAGAATCGAAATGAGGCTCGCCCGCATCGCGCTGGTGCTCGCCGCGACCCTCGCCGCCGGCGCCGCCCAGGCCATCGACTTCGGCTCGATCCTCAACAAGGCGATCGACACCGGCCGGCAGCTGAACGAGGCGAACCGCGAGTTCACGACCGAGGAGGAGGTCGCGCTCGGCGACGGCCTCGCGGCGGGCTTCCTCGGCGCCGCCCCGCTGCGCAACGATCCCGCGCTGCAGCGCTACGTGAACCGCGTCGGCAAGTGGCTCGCGATGCACTCGGAGCGCCCGGATCTTCCCTGGACGTTCGGCGTGGTCGATACCGAGACGGTCAATGCCTTCGCGATGCCGGGCGGCACCGTGCTCATCACGTACGGCCTCGTGAAGCGCCTCGACAGCGAGTCGGAGCTCGCGGGTGCCCTCGCGCACGAGATCGCGCACGTCGTGAGGAAGCACCAGCTCCAGGCGATCCAGAGCGACAAGAGCTCGCAGGCGTGGGCCGACCTCGGCAAGGGCCTCGCGAGCGAGGCGATCGCGCGGCGCGGCAACGACCCGGTGGGCCTCAAGAGCTGGGGCGCCAGCGCCGGCGTGGAGCTGCTCAAGAACGGCGTGTTCCTGCGCCCGCTCGACCGCTCGATGGAATACGAGGCCGACAAGCTCGGCGTCGTGATCGCCGCGCGCAGCGGCTACGACCCGTACGGCCTCGTGGGCGTGCTGGAGATGCTCTCGCAGGTGAAGAGCGACGGCTCGGGCCTGTCCGTGCTCGACACGCACCCCGCGCCGGCCGACCGCCTCGCGGACCTCGAGCCCTTCATGCCCGAGGTCGAGCGCGCGGTCTCCAGGCCGCAGCGGGTGGAGGCGCGCTTCCGGAAGGTGGTCGGCCCCTGAGGGTCGTTCCCGCGTGCGCGGGAATGACGTCGGGTCCTCAGGCGGCGGCGATCTTCTTGCGCGCCTCGGCCGCGTGCAGCGTGGCGTAGGCCTGGTGCGCGGCCGCTTCCGCCTGCCCCACCTTGATCGCGAGGCCCATGTCCTGGAGGATCGAGCCCAGCGCGGACAGGCACAGCATCACGTTGTCGGGGCGGCACGAGTAGCCCATGAGGCCGATGCGCCAGATCTTGCCCTTCAGGGGGCCGAGGCCCGCGCCGATCTCGATGTTGAACTCGTTCAGCAGCGACTTCCTCACCGCCTCCTCGTCCACGCCCTCGGGGCACAGCACCGCGTTCATCTGCGGGAGCTGGTACTTCTCCTCGACGAGGAACTTGAGGCCCATCGCTTCCAGGCCGGCCTTCAGGGCGATGTGGTGGCGGCGATGGCGCGCCCAGCTGTTCTCGAGGCCCTCCTCCTTGATGAGGAGCAGCGCCTCGTGCAGCGCGAAGAGCGAGTTGGTGGGCGCGGTGTGGTGGTACGTGCGCGTCGTGGCGCCCCAGTAGCCGAGCAGCAGGTTCATGTCCATGAACCAGCTGTGGATCTTGTCCTTGCGCGCCTTCACGTGCTCGACGACCCGCTCGTTGAACGACACGGGCGCGAGGCCCGGCGTGCACGACAGGCACTTCTGGCTCGCCGAGTAGATCGCGTCGATCGTCCACTCGTCGACCAGCACCGGCGAGCCGCCGAGCGAGGTCACCGCGTCCACGATCACGAGCGCGTCGTGCTTGTGCGCGATCTGGGTGAGCGTCTTCGCGTCGGATTGCGCGCCCGTGGAGGTCTCGGCGTGCACGAACGCGAGCACGCGCGCGTCGGGATGCTTCTTGAAGGCGTCCTCGACCTTCTGCGGGTCGACGGGCCTGCCCCACTCGTCCTCGACGACGACGGCGGTGCCGCCGCAGCGCTCGACGTTCTCGATCATGCGCCCGCCGAAGACGCCGTTCCTCGCGACGATCACCTTGTCGCCGGGCGCGACCATGTTCACGAAGCAGTACTCCATGCCCACGGAGCCCGGGCCCGAGACGGGGAACGTGAGCGCGTTCTCGGTCTGGTAGACGTAGCGCAGGAGCGCCTTGAGCTCCTCCATCATCTCGACGAACACGGGGTCCAGGTAGCCGATGGCGGGCTGGCTCATCGTCGTGAGCACGCGCGGGTGGATCTCGGTCGGCCCCGGCCCCAGCAGCGTGCGCTGCGGCGGGTGGAAGGAGGTGATCTTCTTGGTGGAGGGGAATTGCTTGATGGCCATGGTGGGGTCCTGTGGGGGCGTCATGCCGGCAACGAGCCGGCGGCCGGCGCGCGGGGCGCGAACTGGATGGGGATTGCCTCGGGTTCGCCCCGCGCCTCGATGTTTGCGAAGTCGAAGAGCGAACGGTCGAGCAGGTGCGAGGGCGCGACGTTGGTGAGCGCGCCGAATATGGATTCGAGCCTTCCGGGGTGCCGCCGTTCCCACTCGCGCAGCATCGCCTTCACCTGCTTCCTCTGGAGCTGCTCCTGGGAGCCGCACAGGTCGCAGGGGATGATCGGGAAGGCGCGCAGCGCCGCGTAGGCCTCGAGGTCCGGCTCCTCGACGTAGGCCAGGGGCCGGATCACCACGTGGCGGCCGTCGTCGGAGACGAGCTTGGGCGGCATCGCCTTCAGCTTGCCGCCGTGGAAGAGATTGAGGAAGAACGTCTCCAGGATGTCGTCGCGATGGTGGCCCAGGGCGATCTTCGTGGCGCCCAGCTCGCCGGCCACGCGGTAGAGCACGCCGCGGCGCAGGCGCGAGCACAGGCTGCACATCGTCTTGCCTTCGGGGATCACGCGCTTCACGACGCTGTAGGTGTCCTGCACCTCGATGCGGAACTCGACGCCGAGCGAGCGCAGGTACTCGGGCAGCACGTGCTCGGGAAACCCGGGATGGCGCTGGTCGAGGTTCACGGCCACCAGCTCGAAGGGCACCGGCGCCTTCTCGCGCAGCCGCAGGAGGATGTCGAGCAGCGCATGGCTGTCCTTGCCGCCGGACAGGCACACCATGACCCGGTCGCCGGCCTCGATCATCCCGTAGTCGGCGATCGCCTGGCCTACCTGGCGGCGCAGGCGCTTGGCGAGCTTCGCCGACTCGAATTCGGCCTTGCGGGGATCGTTGGGGACGGACCGTGGCACTGCAGTTGCTCGGTTCAGGGTCTGTCCCCGGTGTTCGGAGGCCATGGTGAGG
Organism: Usitatibacter sp.; assembly: GCA_036377935.1. Lineage (GTDB taxonomy): Bacteria > Pseudomonadota > Gammaproteobacteria > Burkholderiales > Usitatibacteraceae > Usitatibacter. The sequence goes on along the minus strand of DASUXK010000396.1, from coordinate 3,281 downwards.
CTCACAAGTGGAGGCCGCGCCCCCCGTCCACGGACAGGATCTGGCCCGTCACGAACGGCGCGTCGAAGAGGAAGTATTTTACCGCGCCGGCGATGTCCTCCGGGCTTCCGGTCCTCGCGAGGGGGGTCTGGACGGTGATCCGCTCGCGTTCCGCCGCGTCGAAATGGCGCCCCTCGTCGGGCCACAGGATGGCTCCCGGGGAGACGCCGTTCACGCGCACCTGCGGCGCGAGCTCCACCGCGAGGGAGCGCGTGAGCCCCGCGAGCCCGGCCTTGGCGACCGAGTAGACGGCGAAGTCCTCGAGCGGGCGCTCGGCGTGGATGTCGACCACGTTCACGATCGCGCCGCGCGAGCGCCGCAGGTGGGCCGCGGCGGCCTGGGCGAGGAAGAGCGGCGCGCGCAGGTTCGTGCCCACGAGATCCTCCCAGGCGGCCGTGCCGATCTCGCCGAACGGCGTCGCGTAGAACGAGGAGGCGTTGTTCACGAGGCCGTCGAGCCGGCCGAACGCGTCGACAGCCTCGTCCACGATCCGCTCGAGCGCCGTCACGTCGAGGAGGTCCGCCCGGACCGCGACGCACGAGCCCGGCCGCGCGGCGTTGAACTCGGCGCACAGCGACTCGGCTTCGCGCGCGGAGCGGTGGTAGTGCAGCGCCACGCTCGCGCCCGCGGCGTGCAGGCGCTTCGCGACGACGGCGCCGATGCGGCGCGCGGCGCCCGTCACGAGGACCGCTGCATCCTGCATGCTATATTCGACCGCGACGAGAAAAACGAAAGCGAAGTGTAGCCCAAGGCTCCACGATGACGCTCACCGCCGACCCGGTCCTTCCCGCGCCGTCCCCCGAAGCGGCGGCCCATTCCCGACTCGTCGGCGAGTACATCGCCTCCGAGATCCTCGATGCCGGCGGGTGGATCCCCTTCTCGCGCTACATGGAGCTCGCGCTCTACGCGCCCGGCCTGGGCTACTACGCCGCGGGCGCGCGCAAGTTCGGCGCCGAGGGCGATTTCGTCACCGCGCCCGAGATCTCGCCGATGTTCGCGCGCTGCCTCTCCATGCAGGCGCGCCAGGTGCTGCAGGCCACCGATGGCGACGTCCTCGAGCTCGGGCCCGGCTCCGGCGCGCTCGCCGCGGACCTCTTCGCCGAGCTCAAGGCGTCGGGCAGCGCGCCGAAGAACTACTTCCTGCTCGAGGTGAGCCCGGACCTGCGCGAGCGCCAGCAGCGCCTGCTCGCCGAGCGCCATCCCGAGGATCTGGGCCGCTTCACCTGGCTCGACTCGCTTCCCGTGCGCTTCCGCGGCTTCGTCGTCGCGAACGAGGTGCTCGACGTGGTGCCGTTCGCGCTCGTGCATCGCGAGGAGGGCGGCGAGCTGCGCGAGCGCGGCGTGATCCTCACCGACGCGGGCTTCGCGTGGGACGACCCGGTGCTGCCGGACGGCGAGCTCAGGCGCCGCGCGGCCGCGGTCTTCCCGCCGGGCGACTACGAATATCTCTCGGAGGTCTCGCTCGCGGCCGAGGCACTGGTGCGCACGATCGCGCAGATGCTCGAGGCCGGCGTCGCGCTCTTCGTGGACTACGGCTTTCCCCAGCGCGAGTACTACCACCCGCAGCGCTCGATGGGCACGCTGCGCTGCCACTACCGTCACCGCTTCCACAACGATCCGTTCTTCCTCCCCGGCCTGCAGGACATCACCGCGCACGTGGACTTCAGCGCCATGGCGCGCGCGGGCGAGCAGGGCGGCGCGGAGGTGGACGGCTTCACCACGCAGGCGCACTTCCTGATCTCGTGCGGGCTCGCGGTGCTGGTCGCGCAGGAGGATCCGGAGGCGACGCTCTCGCGGCTCAAGGCGACGAGCGCGGTGCACCGGCTGATCGATCCTTCGGAGATGGGCGAGCTCTTCAAGGTGCTCGCGATCGGCAAGGGGATGCAGGGGCCGCTGCTCGGGTTCCAGTCCGCGCGGCCGCTCTCGCTCTGACCTTCTTCCTCTCGGGGGGCGGGGCGGATTCGAAGCCCTTTGCCCGCTTCGAGCGCCGCCGGCCGCCTAGGGCTCGCGGCTCGGGATCGCGAGCCCGCGTTGCACCGCGGGGCGCTGCACGAAAGCGTCCAGCACGCGCTTCACGTTCGCGTAGCGGTCGAATTCCACCAGCTCGCCCGCCCCGTAGAAGCCCACGAGGTTTCGCACCCACGGGAACGTCGCGATGTCGGCGACGGTGTACTCGTCGCCCATCAACCATGCGCGGCCGTCGAGGCGCTGGTCGAGCACCGCGAGAAGGCGCTTCGCCTCCGCGACGTAGCGCTCGCGCGGGCGCTTGTCCTCGAAGTCCCTGCCGGCGAACTTCACGAAGAAGCCGACCTGGCCGAACATCGGGCCGATGCCGCCCATCTGGAACATGAGCCACTGCAGCGTCTCGTAGCGCGCCGCGCCCGGGGGCAGGAGGCGCCCGGCCTTCTCGGCGAGGTACACGAGGATCGCGCCCGACTCGAAGAGGGGCAGCGGCTCTCCGCCGGGTCCGTCGGGATCGATGATCGCGGGGATCTTGTTGTTGGGATTCAACGAGAGGAATTCGAGCGACATCTGGTCGTTCCTCTCGAAGCTCACCAGGTGCGGCTCGTACGGCAGCTGCAGCTCCTCGAGCGCGATCGAGACCTTCACGCCGTTGGGCGTCGGCAGCGAGTAGAGCTGGATGCGGTCGGGATGCCGGGCCGGCCACTTGCGCGTGACGGGAAAGTCCTCGAGCTTCTTCATGCCTTCAACGCAGCCAGGACCTCGTCCAGCATCTTCTTCGCGTCGCCGAAGAGCATGCGGTTGTTCTCCTTGTAGAAGAGCGGGTTGTCGACGCCCGCGTAGCCGGAGGCCATGCTGCGCTTCATCACGATCGAGGTCTTCGCCTTCCAGACCTCGAGCACCGGCATGCCCGCGATCGGGCTCGAGGGATCGTCCTGCGCGCTCGGGTTCACGATGTCGTTCGCGCCGATCACCATCGCGACGTCGGTGTCGGGAAAGTCCGCGTTGATCTCGTCCATCTCGAGGACGATGTCGTACGGCACCTTCGCCTCGGCGAGCAGCACGTTCATGTGCCCCGGCATGCGGCCCGCGACCGGGTGGATCGCGAAGCGCACCGTCTTGCCCATGTCGCGCAGCGTCTTCGTGATCTCGTAGACCGTGTGCTGCGCCTGCGCGACCGCCATGCCGTAGCCCGGCACGATGACCACGCTCTTCGCTTCCCTGAGGAGCTCCGCGGTCTCCTGCGCGCTGATCGGGTGGACCTCGCCCGCGGGCTGCTC
>DASUXK010000395.1:0-2584 GCA_036377935.1 Usitatibacter sp. | reverse complement strand
AGATCGGGCAGGCATTCTTCATCATCGTTTCGGGGCAGGTCAAGGTGGTGAAGGACGCGAAGCTGCTGAACGTCCTCAAGGAAGGCGACTGCTTCGGGGAGATGGCCTACCTCTCGGGCGACCGCGCGCGCCGCTCGGCCTCGATCGTCTCCGTCTCCGAGGTGCAGCTCCTGAAGATCCAGTCCGCGCACCTCGAGTCGCTCTCGGAAGGCTGCCAGCTGCGCTTCAACCGCGAGTTCCTGCGCACGCTCATCGAGCGGCTCACCTGGACCTCCTCGGTCCTCGCGCAGTTCCGCCGCTAGAAAACCGGGGACAGACCACATTTTCCCAAGTGTGAAACGAAGTGACGCCTGAGATCGTTTCGCACTTTGGAAAATGTGGTCTGTCCCCGGTTTTCCTCAGTACGTGATGGTGAGGGTGCGCGCCTGCGAGGCGGTGCAGGAGCCCGAGCCGCAGGTGCCGGACTGGCCGGCGGGAATGGTTCCGGAGATCGTGAAGGTTTGCTCGGCGCCGCGGCCCGTCGAGCTCGAAGCGCTCAACGCGAGGGTGTAGGAAAGGCCCAGCAGCGTGCCGCTCGTCGCGTCGAGCGCCATGGTGTACGGAAGGTACGTGGAACACGTCACGCCGAAGGAGGTGCTCGCGTTCGCCGCCGCGCCGAATCCGGTGTAGTTGAAGACCACGTCGCCGGGGGCCGTCGAGAGGTTGCACTGCGCCGGCGTCGAGATCGAGACGGGAATCACGCCGGAAGCGGTCGCCTGCGGGCTGCCGTAGGCGAGGCTCATCGCGACGCTGTCCGAGTACGTTCCCGCCGGCACGTTCTGCCCGCTCGTGACGCATCCCCAGAACGCCACGCTCGTCGAGGCCGAGGTGCCCCCGGAAAAGTCGAGCGTGCCCGCGATCGCCTGCGGCCCGCGCCACTGGCTGCCACAGGCCGAATCCTTGAAGAGGTCGTAGGCGAGGCGCGAGCCGCCGAACGCGGCGCGGTTATGCGTGCCTTGCGCGTTCGCGCCGTTGTCGGCGTTGACCGAGTAGCTCATCGTGGACGCGTCGGAAAGCGCGCGAGTGCAGGCGATGGTGAAGCTCGTCTGCATCACGGTGTTCCCCGCGACGTTGGGCGAGTACGCGACCATGATGCCGCCCGAGGAGATGCTGCAGTTGTAGGCCGCCCTTGCCGATCCCGGAAGGAGCCCTGCCGCCACCACCGCCGCGCATGCGAGGAAAAGCCGGATCAGTCGCAGGGCGGCGCCCTCATCAGTAGGTCACCGTCAAGGTCCGGGCCTGGGAGGCCGAGCACGAACCCGTCGCGCACGTGCCGGCCTGCGCCGCGGCCATGCTGCCGTTGATCGTGTACGACTGCTCCGCGCCGGTCCCGGTGCCGCTCGCGGCGCTCAGGGCGAGCGTGTAGTTCAGGCCGATGATCGTCCCGCTGGTGGCATCGAGGGCCATGGTGTAGGCGAGGGTGTTGCTGCATGTGACCCCGTAGGTGGTGCTCGCGTTCACCGCGCTGCCGAACGTGATGTAGTTGAAGACCACGTTGCCCGGCGCGTTGGTGAGGTTGCACGTGGCGGGCGTCGTGATCGACACCCCGAACGTGCCGGTGTCCGTGAACGAGAACGGCCCGTAGGTGAGCGTCATCGTCACGGTATCGGTGTAGGTGCCCGCGGGAATGCCCGTCTGGCCGGCCGGAACGCAGCCGTAGTAGGTGACGTTCAGCGACGCGCTCGTGCCGCCGCCGAAGTTGAGCGACCCGGTGATGGCGTTGCCGCCCGTGCGCCACTGCGTGCCGCATCCGCTGTCCTTGTACACGTCGTAATTGATGCGGTTGCCGCCGAACGCGGCCCGGTTGCGCCCGCCGCCGCGGGGATACATCCCGTTGTTCGCGGCCGCCGTCCAGCTCATCGTGTTGGCGTCCCCGAGCCCGCGCGTGCAGGTGATCGTGAAATACGTCGGCGTCACGTTGTCGGTCGGGGCCGTCGGGCTGTACGCCGTCGCGAAACCCGGCGACGTGATGCTGCAGTTGTACGCGGCGGACGCGAGCGCGGGGGCGAGGAGCATCGCGACGAGCAGGAGCAGCATGCGGAGGGGGGCGCGCATGGGACGACTCCTAATAGGTGATGGTGAGCGTTCTCGACTGGGAAGCGGAGCATGTGGCGGAGGCGCACGTGCCGGCCTGTCCGGCCGGCATGTTTCCGAGGATGGCGAAGCTCTGCTCCGCGCCGGTGCCGGTGGCGTCCGTGGCTTCGAGCGAGAGCGTGTAGTTGAGGCCGAGCAGCGTGCCGCTCGTGGCGTCGAGCGCCATGCTGTACGGCAGGAACGAGGTGCAGGTGACGCCGAACGTCGTTCCCGTGTTCACCACGGGGCCGAAATCCGTGTAGTTGAAGACGATGTCGGCCGGCGACGTCGTGAGCTGGCATCGCGCGGGGCTCGAGATGCTCACGGGCATCGTTCCGCTCGACCGGCTCGAGCGCGGGCCGTACGTGAGCGTCATCGTGACGAGGTCGGTATACGTACCGGCGCGAAGGCCGCGCTGACGCGCCGGGATGCAGCCCCAGTAAGGCACGTTCTCGGTGACCGCCATGCTGCC